>DWXL01000081.1 GCA_019119235.1 Candidatus Blautia excrementigallinarum
CCCAGCAGCATCTTCAAAGTTGTGGATTTTCCTGCGCCGTTTGGTCCGAGAAAACCGTAAATACTTCCTCCTGGCACGCGCAGGTCAAGCTGATCCACCACAACCTTTTCCTTGTACTTTTTTGTAAGAGATTCTGTAGCGATAACAGGTCCCATAAATAATGCCTCCTTTATTTTTTTAATACTATAAAACATCAGGCTTATCAGAGACTTAAGCAAACCTTATTTTTACCTTAAATATGACGGAAACCTATTGGAATGGGGGAGAAGGTGCGGTTATAATAAGAATAGGAAACGATACGGAGGAACATTTCATGGATATTCATCAGTATAAGATCCTTCTGGTGGACGACAACCGGGATCTGACGGAGATGATCACAGAGATCCTGCGCCAGAGCGGATATGAGAACATTGTAACAGCAGGAAGTGTGGCAGAGGCTATGGAAGTATTTCAAAAAGAACAGCCCGACATGGCGGTGCTGGATGTGATGCTGCCGGACGGGGACGGCTTCCGGCTGTTTCAGAAGATAAGAGAAAGATCCCGGATCCCGATCCTTTTTCTATCCGCAAAGGATGAGGACAGAGACAGGCTGTTCGGTCTGGGGCTGGGCGCAGACGATTATATTACGAAACCTTTTCTGCCGCCGGAGCTGGTGCTGCGTATCAGCGCCATTCTGAAGAGAGCGTATCAGTTCGGAAAGGAAGCCGGAACAGAGAATTCTTCTGTTCTTTCACTGGGAGAATGCCAGGTGCTGTTTGATTATGGAACTGTGCGCAGGGGAGAGAAAGAAACGACCCTGACTGCGAAAGAGCTTGCTCTTTTAAAAAAGCTGAATGAAAACAGAGGAAAGATCGTAACCTTTGACGCCCTGTGCGGCGCGGCATGGGGAGATTCCTATTATGGATATGAAAATACCCTGATGGTGCATATCCGGCATCTGCGGGAAAAGATAGAGGAAGATCCTTCCCATCCCCGCTGGCTTCTCACCGCCCGGGGACTGGGATACCGTCTGGCAGCAGATAAAGGGGAAAGGAGATAGCCCATGAAAAGCCTGTTTAAGATCATCTGCCGTTACTCCGTTACGGCAGGCGTGATTATTTTTGTCCTTCTTCTCAGCAATGCCGCGGCTTTTCTTTTCTGGGGATACAAAACAATGGAAAATGACCGGAGTGAAAAATTTGACCGTGAGGCGGTAGAAGAGATTGGCGGTGAACTTTACCTGGAAAACGACGTCTGGAAGATTACAGAGACGGGAATGGCAAAAGTGGAAGAAATGGAATGCCAGTGGATGATGGCCCTGGATCAACAGGGAAGCGTGGTGTGGGAATGGCGGCTTCCGGAGGAGTTTGCCAGATCTTACAGCCTCCAGGATGTGGCGGGTTTCAGCAGATGGTATCTCCATGATTATCCGGTAGCCGTGTGGCGGTCCGGAACCCTTCTGCTGGTGACGGGGCTGGATATGAATACGATCATGCGTATCAGCGAAATGCTGCCTATCAGTAATATCAGCGGGATTCCCGCGTATATCAGTCTGGCTTTCACAGTTAATCTGGTTCTGATCCTGTTTTTTGTCCTGTTTCTGGGGTACCGTTTTTACCGGGCGCTAAAGCCTGTGGGAAAAGGAATTGAAAGCCTGGTGGAACAGGAACCTCTTTGTCTCCGTGAAAAGGGAATGGCGGGCGACCTTGCCCGGAAACTGAACAGGGTCTCCGATATACTTCAGGAACAGAAGAAAAAGCTTTCCAGAAGAGATCAGGCCAGGACGGAATGGATCTCCGGCGTATCCCACGATATCCGCACGCCGCTTGCGCTGATCCTGGGGTATTCGGACAGGCTGAAAAAAGATGAAAGCTTAAGCAAAGACGCAAGGAAATCCGCGGAGATCATATGCGGTCAGAGTCTTATCATCCGGCAGCTTATTGACGATCTGAATCTGACTTCAAAACTGGCCTATCAGGCGCAGCCGTTGAAAAAATCCTTCTGTTCTCCGGCACAGATCCTGCGGGAATGCGCGGCGGACATCTATAATGAGGAGACTGGCGAAGAGGTTGCGGAAGAGAATACCGATATAGAACTTATCATAGATCCGGAAACAGAGAAGATAAAAATAACAGCCGACGCAGGACTTCTCAAAAGGGCTCTGCGGAATCTGATCGGAAACAGTGTGCGTCATAATCCAGGAGGCTGCCGTGTGACTGTGCGCCTCTATATAAAAGAAAAACAGATCATCTGGGAGGTAAGAGATTCCGGAAAGGGAATCCCGGAGGCTGTTGTGGAGAATATGGACAGCCAGACAGAGAAAATACACATAATGGGACTGCGTCTTGTCAGACAGATCGCGAAAGCCCACGGCGGGGATCTGGTTTTCCGGCGGAGAGAAACAGGCTGTTATGATGCGGAGATGGTAATCCTATTGTATGGATAAAAATACAAATATATAGAAAGATTTTCTTGAATTTTGCACTTTAATGTGCTAATATCTGAATCAGACAAGGATGTCAGAGTACGTCACGTACTCCGGCATCCTTTCTTTTTTGCTCCGGAGCAGTAAAAAAGACGAGGAGGATGAATAAATGAATACTGGAAATACAGCTTTTATGCTTATCTCTACGGCCTTTGTGTTTTTTATGACGCCGGGTCTGGCTTTTTTTTACGGCGGACTGGTGCGGAGAAAAAATGTGTGCAGCACCATGATGGCCTGCGTGGCGATCATGGGCCTTTCAGTGGCGATGTGGTCTCTGTTCGGTTATTCCCTTTCCTTTGGCGGGAATTACGGAGGAGTCATCGGGGATCTCAGATGGTTCGGACTTGACGGAGTGGGAATGGAGCCGGGCGCATACGCCCCGACGATCCCTCATCTGGTATTCTGCGCCTTTCAGATGATGTTCGCCATGATCACGCCGGCGCTCATTACAGGAGCCCTGGTAGGGAGAATGAAGTTTAAGGCCCTGTTTCTCTTTGTGGCGTTCTGGTCTCTGATCGTGTATTATCCCCTGGCGCATATGGTCTGGGGACAGGGAGGATTTCTTGCCTCCATCGGATCCGTGGACTTCGCCGGAGGCAACGTGGTGCATATCAGTTCGGGAGTCAGCGCCCTGACCCTTGCCATTATTCTGGGAAGACGCAAAGGCTATGAATTTACGACTTACCGTATACATAATATCCCGTTTGTGGTTCTGGGAGCTTCCATGCTCTGGTTCGGCTGGTTCGGTTTCAATGCCGGAAGCGCTCTGGAGGCAAACGGCCTTGCGGCACATGCCTTTATGACTTCCGCCATATCTTCCGCCTGCGCGCTTCTTTCCTGGATGCTGATCGATGTGATAAAGAGCGGGAAACCTACCCTTGTGGGCGCGTCTACAGGCCTTGTGGTAGGCCTTGTGGCGATCACTCCGGGAGCAGGGTTCGTACCGGTCTGGTCTTCGTTTATCATTGGTTTTCTGGTAAGTCCGATCTGCTATTTCGGAGTGGCGCTGGTGAAGAAAAAACTGAAAATAGACGATGCGCTGGACGCTTTTGGCTGCCATGGCATTGGAGGAATCTGGGGCGGCCTGGCCACCGGGATCTTTGCGGATCAGTCGGTGAACAGCGCGGCAAGATGGAACGGCCTTGTTTTCGGAGAATATCATCTGCTTCTGGCTCAGGTGGCCGGCATACTGGTGACAATTGCAGTGGCCGTCGCAGGGACGCTCATCTGCGCGGCGGTGGTAAGAATATTTACTCCTCTCCGGGTAACCCAGAAGGAGGAACAGATCGGCCTGGATATTTCCCAGCATGGAGAAAGCGCGTATCCCAGCTTTAACGG
>DWXL01000082.1 GCA_019119235.1 Candidatus Blautia excrementigallinarum
AACTGACACTGGAGAGGCTCCTTTATCCCCAGGGGCTTCCGGGTGCGAAGGGAGTATAAGACACAATGAAAAAATTTCTGAGAAGATTTGCCGTGCTGCTGGCCGTATTTATTCTCGGCACAGCCGGAACGGCATTCCTTCTGAACAGCGAATCCACAGACGACCGTTCCGATATGAACAATCCTACTCTGCCGGAGGTTATGGTGGATTTCGGGGGCACGCCCTCCAATCTGATGCACGGGTACACGCAGCCCATGCAGGCTGATTTTGTGAGGGAGTGCATAACGCCCCTGGATACATCGAAAACACTGACTCTGGTCATCGATCCCCATGAGGCCGAGGTGGAGAGCCTGGCCTGGGAGATCCGGAGTTCTGACGGGACCAAGGTAATGGAAAACCGTAAGATCCGGAATCTGGAAGAAGGGGAGGACTATCTGAGAGCATCGGTGGAAATTTCCTCAGGACTTCTGATGAATCAGGAATATTCCATGCAGCTGACTCTGGAAACAGACGGCGGAGACGCCTATTACTATACAAGAGTAGTCTCGCGGTCTTCTACAAATACAGAGGAATATGTAAAATTCGCCTCGGATTTTGCGCAGAAGTGCATGAACAAGACCTCGGCGGACAGTCTGGCCACCTATCTGGAACCCCAGGCGTCGGGCACCAGGAATTTCGCGGATATTTCCATCACGTCTCCTCTGTCGGATATCAGCTGGGGCAATTTAAGTCCGCAGATGTCCAGAGCCGGCGTCCCGGTCATTAAGGAGATTAATGAGACGACGGCCAGTGTTTCCCTGGAATATGAGATTTCCGCCGTGAATGAGAACGGCGGGGTGGAATTTTATAATGTGACGGATCTCTACAGAATGCGATATACAGAGTCTAGGATCATGCTTCTGGATTTTGAACGTACCACGGAACAGATCTTTAATCCCAATCTGCCGGTGATCGGCGATACCGGTCTGCTTCTGGGAGTCCGGGACAGGAATGTGGCCTGGATGACAGATGAGGAGGGCGGCGTTGTGGCCTTCGTTCAGGCGGGAGAACTGTGGACCTACGCGCCGGAGACCGGCAAATTTGTGAAGGTGTTCAGTTTCCGCAGGGACGACAGCCGGGATTCCAGAGATTCCTCCACAGAACACGGGATTAAGATCCTCAGGGTAGAAGAAGACGGCAATATGGATTTCATGGTATACGGGTACATGAGCCGCGGAACTCATGAAGGCGTCTGCGGAGTGGGGATCTATCATTACAACAGTGACCAGAACATGTTCGAGGAGAACGTATTTATCCCAAGTACGGAATCCGGACAATTTCTGAAGGCGGATCTGGGAACCCTTTCTTATGTGAATGGAGACGGACAGCTGTTTCTTCTGATGTCAGGGGAGCTTTTCCAGATCAATATCGCGGAAAGTACCTATGAGGTTCTGGAAAAAAATATCAGCGCAGATGAATTCGTGGTATCGGAGACAAACGCCCACGGCGCATGGCGCATCACAGAGGGCGAGGAAGCCGGACAGATCCGGCTGATCGATTTTGATTCTCTGCAGACAAGGATGATCGCCCCTCAGGAGGGACAGGAACTCCGTCCCCTGGGCTTTATGAACGAAGATCTGGTTTACGGGATCCTTTACAGCAGAGATATTCTTACGGATTCCACAGGCCGGGTGACGGAGGGGCTTACTTCTCTGCGCATTGAGGACTTCGACGGAAATCTGAAAAAAGAATACAGCCAGGAGGGACAGTATATCATTAACGTGACAGTGGGAAGGACTCTAATGGAATTCGAACTGGCTGTCAAGGGAGATAACGGATATACTTCTGGCGGCAGAGACAATATCATGAATAATAACGATACTTCTGCCGAACTGGCGGAAGTGGAACTGACAAGCACCGACCGCCAGGGAACGCTGGTGCGCCTTGCCTTGGAGGAAAGGCCGGAGACAGAGGAACCTCTCGTCCTGAGGGCAAAGATGCGCAGCGCGCCGGCTCATGTGGTGCAGCTGGAGACAGAACCCCCGGCAGGAGAGGTCTATTATGTATACGGTCTTGGAGGACTGGACAGCACCTGGTCCGATCCTGCGCAGGCAGTCCTGAGAGCGGACGGGCAGATGGGAACTGTGCTGAACAGGGCCCAGCAGTATGTCTGGGAACGCGGAAATATGCGTACAAAGCTCATTCTGAATACTGGGGATGTCCCGGAGATCATACGAAGCGGATCTCTTGATAAGGCCGCGCTTCAGGAAGGCCTGGGAGACAGCGGCACGGTGATCGATCTCACCGGATGCAGCCTGGAGAATGTGCTTTATGAAGTAAGCGCCCAGAGAGCCGTGATCGCCAGGACAGGCGCGGATTCCAGCAGGGTCATCGTGGGATATGACGAATACAACACCTATCTTCTGAATCCGGCTACCGGCGAGGTGGCGCCTTATGGTATGAATGACAGCACAGCTCTGTTCCAGAGGAACGGAAATGTTTTCATCACTTATCTGGAAGCTGTTTCTTATTAAAGAAAAGTAAATAAAATAAGAGTATAAAAGGGAGGAAGCATCATGGAGAAAAAAATGCTTGAAAAGTTCAACGAGGTATATGGAGAGGGCGGCGATATCCGGGAATATTTTGCCCCCGGCCGTGTGAATCTCATCGGAGAACATACAGATTATAATGGAGGCCATGTATTTCCCTGCGCGCTGACGCTTGGGACCTACGGCCTTGCGCGGAAAAGGAAGGACAGAAAGCTTCGTTTTTATTCCATGAACTTTTCAAGGCTGGGGGTTCTTGAATCTTCCCTGGACGATCTCGTTCCGTCAGAAAAAGCGGGATGGACCAATTATCCAAAGGGAGTTATGTGGGCTTTCGAAAAAAGAGGATACACATTTGACGCCGGAGTTGATTTCCTGATCTACGGAAATATCCCCAACGGTTCCGGGCTTTCCTCCTCCGCTTCCCTGGAGGTTCTTACCGGACTGATGCTGAAGGATCTGTACGGGGTTGAAGAGCTGACTATGCAGGATCTGGCTCTTATCGGACAGTATTCCGAAAATAATTTCAACGGAATGAACTGCGGCATCATGGATCAGTTCGCCAGCGCCATGGGCAAAAAAGACTGCGCGATCTTTCTGGATACAAGCACCCTGGAATTTGAATACGCTCCGGTGAAGCTGAAAGACGCAAGGATCGTTATCACAAACAGCAAGGTAAAGCACAGTCTGGTAGGTTCCGCTTATAACGACAGGCGCAATGAATGTGAGACGGCTTTGAGAGAGCTTCAGACAGTTGTGGACATCAAGGCTCTGGGAGAGCTGACAGAAGAGGAATTTGAAGCCCATAAAGACGTGATCACAAGCGATATCTGCCGGAAGAGAGCGAAACACGCGGTATATGAGAACCAGAGAACGATCCGCGCGGTGAAAGCGCTGAAGGAAAATAATGTAGAGGAATTCGGACGTCTGATGAACGCCTCCCATGTGTCTCTCCGGGATGATTATGAGGTTTCCTGCGAGGAGATCGATATCCTGGTGGATCTGGCGTGGAAGATACCGGGCGTGATCGGATCCAGGATCACCGGCGGCGGTTTTGGGGGCTGTACGGTCAGCATTGTAAAAAACGACGCGGTGGACACCTTTATCAGTACTGTGGGAGAAAAATATAAAGAAGCAGTAGGCCATGAAGCGGAATTTTATGTGGTGGACATCGGAGACGGCGCCCACAAGATCGCATGAGCAAAGATTTTCAGAAAGAAATCCGGAAACAACGAGGACACATGATTTTATCTACATGGGGGATTCAAAATGTTAAATGAAAGTATAAGAAAACTGGTTCAGTATGGAATAGAAACAGGGCTGACGCCGGAGTGCGAAAAAAATTATACCACCAACCTTCTGCTGGATTTATTTCATGAGGAAGAGTATCAGGAGCCGGAGGGGACGTTTTCAGAAGTGAATCTTGAGGAAACTCTGAGAGAGCTTCTGGACGAGGCGGTGACAAGGGGAATCATCGAGGACAGTATTGTGTACCGGGATCTTTTCGACACCCGTCTGATGAACTGCCTGATGCCCCGTCCTTCTCAGGTGCAGAAGGAGTTCTGGGAGAGATATGAGGAAAGCCCCCAAAAGGCTACGGATTATTTCTATAAATTAAGCCAGGACAGCGACTATATCCGCCGTTACCGCGTGAAAAAAGACCAGAAATGGAAGGTGGAAAGCCCTTACGGCGATATTGATATCACCATTAACCTGTCCAAGCCGGAAAAAGATCCCAAGGCCATAGCGGCGGCGAAGAACGCAAAGGCCAGCAGTTATCCCAAGTGCCTCCTCTGTCCGGAAAACGAGGGATACGCGGGACGGGTGAACCATCCCGCCAGAGAGAACCACAGGATCATTCCCATCACCGTCAACGACAGTCCCTGGGGATTCCAGTATTCTCCTTATGTGTATTACAACGAGCACTGTATTGTGTTTAACTGCAGGCATACGCCCATGAAGATCGAGAGAAACACCTTTATCAAGCTTTTTGATTTCGTGAAGCTGTTTCCTCATTACTTCCTTGGTTCCAACGCGGATCTTCCCATTGTGGGCGGTTCTATTTTAAGCCACGATCATTTCCAGGGCGGCCA
>DWXL01000083.1 GCA_019119235.1 Candidatus Blautia excrementigallinarum
TTTATAAAGGAGAGATGACTTATGTTAATGCCCAGTATTTTTGGAGAAAACTTATTTGATGATGATTGGATGGATTTCCCGTTTGACAGCAATTTCTGGGGCAAGAGGAATCCTCTGTACGGCAAACACGCGCAGAACATGATGAAGACAGATATCCGCGAGAAGGACGACTCCTATGAACTGGATGTAGACCTTCCGGGATTTAAGAAAGACGAGATCAAGATCCAGCTGAAGGACGGTTACCTTACCTTATCCGCTGCCAAGGGACTTGACAAGGATGAGAAGGATAAGAAAGGCAATTACATCCGGCGTGAACGTTACGCAGGTGCTATGCAGAGAAGCTTCTATGTAGGCGACGCTGTCACACAGGATGAGATCAGAGCCAAATATGAAGACGGTATCCTGAAGGTCTCCATTCCGAAAAAAGAACCTAAGAAAGTTGAACATAACGGATATATTTCCATTGAAGGCTGATGCCTTTACCCTCCCGCATTCCGGGGCTCCCGTAAGGAGCCCCGTTTTTTATTTGACAGCTTATTTCTCTTTCACTACAATAAATTCAGGACATTTTATTGGAAAGGCGGATAAACCTATGAAATATGATTTTACCACTGTTATGGACCGGCTGGGGAAAGACGCTGTCGCCGTAGATCTTCCTCACTCCGGCGGCGACGTCTTCTTTGCCGGCGCCAGAGTAAAGGACGGTTTCAGTATTATTCCCATGTGGGTGGCAGATATGAATTTTCCCACTGTTCCCGCGATACCTCAGGCCATCACCGCCCGGGCCGCGCACCCTGCATACGGCTATTTTCAGACGCCCGGCGCTTATTACGAAGCCATCATACGCTGGCATGAACAGAGCTACGGCACTACAGGTCTTACTCCGGAATGCATCGGTTATGAGAACGGCGTACTGGGCGGCGTGACCAGCGCTCTTCGTATTCTCTGCCGGCCGGGAGATTCCGTGATCGTCCAGTCTCCCACTTATATCGGCTTCACCCACTGCGCGGAAGATAACGGAATAAATCTTATCCTTAACCCACTTGTTCAGGATGCGGAAGGAATCTGGCGCATCGACTATGAAGATCTGGAGGAAAAACTCAGCTCCGGAAATATCCACACGGCTATCTTCTGTTCTCCCCACAATCCGGCAGGCCGCGTATGGGAACGGGAAGAGATCGCCCGGCTGATGGCGCTGTACCGGAAATATGATGTGTACGTGATCTCCGACGAGATCTGGGCGGATCTCACCATGCCCGGATTCCGCCATATCCCCACGCAGATGATCTCCGAAGACGCCCGTATGCGCACAGTAGCGATGTACGCTCCCTCCAAGACCTTCAATCTGGCCGGTCTTGTGGGATCCTATCATGTGATCTACAATCCGTATCTCAGGGACCGCATAACAAAAGCAGGCGCGGCTACTCACTATAACTCCATGAACATGCTTTCCATGCATGCCCTGATCGCGGCCTACAGCCCGGAAGGCCGGGAATGGCTGGATGAGCTGCGCCAGGTCCTGAATGATAATCTGAAATACGCCGTAACTTTCATCCAGGAGAATTTTAAGGGCGTGAAAACCACCATGCCTCAGGGTACCTATATGCTTTTTCTGGACTGTACACAGTGGTGCCGGGAACATGGCACAGACGTAGAAGCGCTTCAGCGTTCCGGGATAGAAGCCGGCGTGATCTGGCAGGACGGACGGCCGTTCCATGGAGACTGCCATATCCGGATGAACCTTGCGCTTCCTCACAGCCTTGTCCGGGAAGCCTTCGACCGTCTGCAGAAATATGTTTTCATTTGATATTTTCTGACCGGATTTTTATATTTCAGTCCTCCTTCCGGGCATCTTATAGCTTTTTATTCTGGCATGATTTTTATATTTTCTGTCATCTTATATATTTCTATAAATATGGCAGAAGATTTATAATAAAATCAGCAATATGAATCGACAGAAATTTAATATTTCCTGATTCCAGGAATAAAAAGAGGGAGGTGCTTTACATGAAAAACTACGGAAAATCCAGATGGTCAGCCCTGGCGGCACTGCTCCTTGCAGGAGTTCTTTCGGCAGGTACGATCGTCCAGGCAGGCGACACTGTAACTGTTGACGGAGTGGAGGGAAGTCCCTTTGAGATCACGGCAATGCCCGGTGATCCGCAGGCCACGGAGATCGTTCTGGGGAGCATGACCTGCTTCACGCCGGATAACATCGCCGAATGGGCTGATGTGTTCTGATAAGCCAGAGCCGGCAGAACAACGCCGTTTTGCTGCAACAGAATACTCAGGTGGTCCAGTTCCACTTCCAGACAGGTATATGGAAAATCATTCGGAATCTTTTTTGCAAATTCACAGAATATATTGATAACTCTTTCTCTTAAATGGTATAATGAAACAAAAGAAGTTTGAATATAAGGTCAAAAACTTCAAATATAAAAGCAAATTCAAATAAAGGAGGTCGTTTTATGGAATCAAAAATGTTCAAGATCTACGCGCGCAGTGACGATCGTATCCAGCTCAAGATTTACCCTGGACATTTCGCCACTCCCCAGTCACACATCACACATTTTC
>DWXL01000084.1 GCA_019119235.1 Candidatus Blautia excrementigallinarum
AAGGGAGGAATCGGGTATAATCAGCTTTAGATTTCTTTTCAGATAATAAAGAATGAAAATGTGGTTTACAAGGAGGATGAAGGATGTATTCATTAGAGGAAATCGAGAAGGTGGACAGTGAAATCGCCGATCTGATCAAGGCCGAAGTACAGCGCCAGAATTCCCATATCGAGCTGATCGCTTCTGAGAACTGGGTGAGCAAGGCGGTGATGGCGGCCATGGGAAGCCCTCTTACCAATAAATATGCAGAAGGTTATCCGGGAAAGAGATTTTACGGCGGCTGCGTCTGCGTGGACGAAGTGGAGCAGATTGCCATTGACCGGGCGAAAGAACTATTCGGCTGTGAGTACGCCAATGTGCAGCCCCATTCCGGAGCGCAGGCCAATATGGCGGTATTCTTCGCCATGCTGAAACCGGGGGATACGGTGATGGGCATGAACCTGGCCCATGGAGGACATCTGACACACGGAAGCCCGGCCAACCTTTCCGGCGCTTATTTTAACGTGGTTTCCTACGGTGTGAACGACGACGGCGTCATCGATTACGAAGAAGTCCGCAGGATCGCGCTGGAGAATCATCCGAAGCTGATCGTTGCAGGCGCCAGCGCCTATGCCCGCGTTATCGACTTCAGGAAATTCCGTGAGATCGCGGATGAAGCGGGCGCGTATCTGATGGTGGATATGGCTCATATCGCCGGTCTGGTGGCGGCGGGAATGCATCCGAGCCCCATTCCGTACGCGGACGTGGTGACGACCACCACCCACAAGACCCTCCGCGGTCCGAGAGGCGGACTGATCTTAAGCAGCGCGGAAAACGCGAAGAAATTTAACTTTAACAAGGCGGTGTTCCCGGGAATCCAGGGCGGCCCCCTTATGCATGTGATTGCTTCCAAAGCGGTATGCTTCAAAGAAGCCCTGCAGCCGGAGTTCAAAGAGTACGCCCGCCTGGTAGTGGAGAACGCCCAGGCGCTTTGCAAAGGCCTCCAGAAGAGAGGCGTGGATATCGTCTCCGGAGGAACGGACAATCATCTGATGCTGGTAGATCTGAAGAACCTTGGCGTTACCGGCAAGGAGATGGAGAACCTCCTTGACGAGGTAAATATCACCTGTAATAAAAACACCATTCCCAACGATCCACAGTCACCCTTCGTGACCAGCGGCGTGCGTCTGGGAACTCCGGCGGTTACATCCAGAGGAATGCAGCCAAAGGACATGGATACGATTGCGGAAGCGATTTCCCTGATGCTGAAAAGCCGCGACAATAAAGAGCAGGCAAAAGCTCTTGTTAAGACGCTGACAGACAAATATCCTCTTGTTGGATAAGGTGATCTGTGGTATAATATAACAAGCAGTTTGGAGCAAAGGCGCTCTGCATTTTGCAGAGTGCCTTTCCTTTTAAACAAATCAAAACTGAAGGAGGAGAGGAAAGATGAGTGACAAAAAGAAACATGGAGGAGCCCTTCTGGGAGCGGCGTTTCTGATGGCTACTTCCGCTATAGGGCCCGGATTTCTTACTCAGACATCAAAATTCACCAGTGATTACCAGGCAAGCTTCGGCTTCGTAATCCTCGTTTCCATCATTCTGTCCGCCGTGGCGCAGATGAATATCTGGAGGGTACTCTGTACGTCGGGACTCCGCGGCCAGGATGTCGCCAATAAGGTGCTTCCGGGACTTGGATATCTGCTGGCGTTCATGATCGTTCTCGGCGGTCTTGTGTTCAACATCGGAAACGTGGGAGGATGCGCCCTGGGCTTCAATACCCTTCTGGGAATCCCCAACAGCGTGGGTTATATCCTTTCAGGTATCTGCGCGATCCTGGTATTCCTGTCCAAGAATGCGGGAAGCGTAATGGACAGACTGACGAAGATCCTCGGCGCGATCATGATCGTGGTGATCTTCATTGTGATCCTGGTAGTACAGCCGCCGGTAGGCTCTGCTCTGAAGAATACTTTTGTTCCGGACGCAGGCGTTACCAATCTTTTCCCGGCTATCATCACACTGCTCGGAGGAACCGTGGGCGGTTACATCACCTTCGCGGGAGCTCATCGTCTGATCGACGCGGGAATTACCGGTGAGGAGAACTTAAAGCAGATCAACAAGAGCTCTGTCATGGGTATCGGAATCGCAACCATCGTGCGTGTATTCCTGTTCCTGGCAGTTCTTGGCGTAGTAGTCAAGGGAGCTACTCTGGATGCATCCAACCCGGCAGCAGACGCGTTCCGTCAGGGAGCCGGAGAGATCGGATACAGATTCGCAGGACTGGTACTTCTCTGCGCGGCAGTGACTTCTATCGTAGGAGCAGCCTATACATCTGTTTCCTTCCTGAAGACGTTCCATCCGGCGATCGCCAAGAATGAGAACTGGATCACCATCGGATTTATCGTAGTATCCACCCTGATCATGCTGTTCCTGGGTAATCCGGCGACTCTGCTGGTTCTTGCCGGCGCAGTAAACGGTCTGATTCTTCCCATCTCTCTGGGAATCTGTCTGATCGCTTCAAAGAAAAAATCTATCATGGGTGCGAACTATCATCATCCTACATGGCTCCTTGTACTGGGAATTATCGTTGTAATCCTTTCCGCTTATCTGGGAATTACAACTTTCGTATCCAATCTGGGAAGCCTGTTCTAAACACTGAGACAGCAAAAGGTGTGATCCCGGAAGGATCGCACCTTTTTGTGCCAATCGGACAACGGAAGACTTTTTTCTGTCCGGTGGATTTATAAAATTATGATAACAGTGGGGTGACAAGAAAGATTATGCAGAAAATCAGAATTTTAACAGCAGGGGATTCTTCTCTTCTGATCGAATTCGGCAAAGAGATCTGCCCGGAGACGAACCGGAAGATCTCCGCGACTGTTCAGCTTATGAGAGAACAGCACATAGAGGGAGTTGTGGACGTGATCCCCGCTTTCTGTTCTCTTCTCATCAATTATGATCCCCGTGTGATCTCCTACAAAGAGATCCGGAAACGTATGCAGGCGCTTCTGAAGGTGGACGCCAAGGCCGGGGAGCAGAGAAAGAGAGTTTTCGAGATACCGGTGTGCTACGGTGGAGAATACGGGCCGGATATCGCCAACATCGCGGAGCATGCGGGACTTTCGGAGGAGGAAGTGATCCGGATCCATTCCTCCAGAGATTATCTTATTTATATGCTGGGATTCCTTCCGGGATTCACCTATCTGGGAGGCCTCGACGAGAGGATCCATACGCCGCGTCTGGCCAATCCAAGGCTCAAGATCAACGCGGGAAGCGTGGGGATCGCCGGCTCACAGACAGGGATTTATCCGCTGGATTCTCCGGGAGGCTGGCAGCTGATGGGAATGACGCCGGTGAAAACCTACGATCCCAACAGAGAGGTGCCGATCCTGGTGGAGGCCGGAGATTATATCCGCTTTGTTCCGGTGGACGAGGCGGAATTCAAACGTATTAAAGAAGCGGTGGACCGCGGGGAATATCAGTGTGTAGTCCACGAAGGAGAGGTGTAAAATGGGAATTCGTATACTCAAGGGCGGAATGTACACAACGGTTCAGGACCTTGGACGGACAGGATATCAGAGCCAGGGTTTCCCTGTCGCCGGAGTGATGGACGTACGCTCCTTTAAAATAGCCAATCTTCTTCTGGACAATCCGGAAAACGAAGCGGTTCTGGAATTTACCCTGATCGGGCCTACACTGGAATTCACATCCGCTACGATCGTTGCCATCACAGGAGGAGATTTTCAGCCGGAAGTCAACGGGGAACCGGCGCCGATGTACACTGCTCTTTATATGAACAAGGGAGATATCCTGAAATTCAAAAGCGCGAGAACGGGAAGCAGAGGCTACATCGCTTTCTCCAGTTATCTGGATATTCCGGTGGTCATGGGAAGCCGCTGCACCAATACGAAGAGCGGTATCGGCGGTTTTAAGGGCAGGAAGCTGCAGACCGGGGATTACATCAATTTCCGCATTAAGAGACGGTATCTGCCTTTCTTCCTTTCCAGGAAACTTGAACTGGATGAATTTGACCAGGAAGAGGCGGAGATCCGTGTGATCATGGGCCCCCAGGACGATATGTTCAGCAGACAGGGGATTGAGACTTTCCTGAACAGTGAATATACGGTTACCAGTGATTTTGACAGAATGGGCTGCCGTCTGGAAGGACCGTTTATTGCCCAGAAAGAGACGTCGGATATTATTTCTGACGGAACGGTGTTCGGTTCTGTACAGGTGCCGTCCCACGGCAAACCGATCATTCTTCTGGCAGACCGGCAGACCACAGGAGGATACGCGAAGATCGCCACTGTGGCGTCTGTGGATATCCCCAAGGTGGTCCAGAGGAAGACCGACCATAAGATCCGTTTCCGGGCCATCACTGTAGAGGAGGCTCAGGAACTGTATCTGAAGGAAGTGCAGGAGCTGGACGGAATGCGCAGGATCATCCACCAGCCGTGTAAAGAAGTGCTGGAATGCCGTCTGGTAGCCAAGAGGCTGAGGAAACTCTTTGAATAATATATCAGAATTGATAATCCGGATAGAAAAGGAGAAACAGAATGGATTTAGAAAAGATTGAAGGACTGGTTAAGATTATTGAGAATTCTTCCCTTACAGAATTCACGATCAAGGAAGGCGATCTTAAGATCACCATGAGCAAGCTGGACAATCCGCCGGTAGTTGCCGCAGGAGTTCCTGTGGGACCGGCTCCGGCTCCCGCGCCCGCACCGGAGGCGGCTCCGGAGGAAGCAGAGGCGGAAGATGAGAAACTGTTTATCACCTCCCCCATCGTGGGAACCTTCTATTCCGCTCCGGCTCCGGACGCGCCCGCTTTTGTCAAGGTCGGCGATCAGGTGAAGAACGGACAGACGGTCTGCATTCTGGAAGCAATGAAACTTATGAACGAGATCCAGAGCGAATTTGACTGTGAGATTGAAGCCGTTCTTGTAAGCAATGAGCAGAAGGTAGAATACGGACAGCCGCTGTTCCGCGTGAAGAAATTATAAAAGCGGGAGGAGGTTGGAACTGTGTTTAACAAAATTTTAATTGCCAACCGGGGAGAAATTGCCGTTCGTATTATCCGTGCCTGCCGTAATATGGGAATCCGCAGCGTGGCGGTATACTCCAAGGAGGATGCGAAAAGCCTTCATGTGCAGCTTGCCGACCAGAGGATCTGTATCGGAGAGGGACCTGCGAAAAACAGTTATCTGAATATGGACCGTATCATACAGGCGGCCCGGAATATGGGAGCGGACGCCATCCATCCCGGATATGGATTCCTTTCGGAAAACAGTGAATTCGTCCGCAGATGCCAGGAGAACGGGATCACATTCATCGGACCGGACGCGGATGTGATCGATAAGATGGGAAATAAATCCCACGCCCGCAAGACAATGATGGAGGCAGGCGTTCCGGTAGTTCCCGGAACAAAAGAGCCGGTATACGACGCGGAGACGGGTCTCGCCCTGGCAAAAGAGATCGGCTACCCGGTGATGATCAAGGCCTCTTCCGGTGGCGGCGGTAAAGGGATGCGCGTGGCCGCTTCGGAGGATGAATTCGAATTTCAGTTTAATATGGCCCAGAGAGAATCCGCCAACGCATTCGGCGATGACACCATGTATATAGAACGCTATGTGGAGAATCCCCGCCATGTGGAGATCCAGATCATGGCGGACAAATTCGGCAACGTTGTGGCACTTGGAGAAAGAGACTGTTCTGTGCAGAGGAACCATCAGAAACTGATCGAGGAATCTCCATCTCCTGCTATCAATGAGGAAACCCGGGAAAAAATGAACCACTATGCGGTTCTGGCTGCGAAGACAGTGAACTATACCAATGCCGGAACCATTGAGTTTATCGTAAGCCCCAAAGGCGAATTCTTCTTCATGGAGATGAACACCAGGATACAGGTGGAGCACGGTGTCACAGAGATGGTGACGGGAACCGATCTGATCATCGAGCAGATCCGGGTCGCTATGGGAGAACCCTTAAGCTTTTCCCAGGAGGATGTGAAGCTCAAAGGACACGCCATCGAGTGCAGGATCAACGCGGAGATCCCGGAGAAAAACTTTATGCCAAGTCCCGGACTGGTGCAGCATCTTCTGCTTCCGGCAGGAAACGGCGTGCGCGTGGATACAGGGCTTTACACGGGATACAGTATTCCGTCCGAATACGATTCCATGATCGCCAAG
The DNA here is from genome assembly GCA_019119235.1 of Candidatus Blautia excrementigallinarum. Taxonomy (GTDB): domain Bacteria; phylum Bacillota; class Clostridia; order Lachnospirales; family Lachnospiraceae; genus Blautia_A; species Blautia_A excrementigallinarum. The sequence continues at coordinate 6,168 of DWXL01000084.1, forward strand.
GTGATCGTGCACGCTCCGGACAGAAATGCCGCGCTTCAGAAAATGCGTTCGGCACTGGATGAGATGCTGATCATGGGCGTGGAGACAAATCTTGATTTCCAGTATCAGATCATGCGTCATCCTGTTTTCTGTGAGGGAAGAGCGGATACCGGATTTATAGAGAAGATCATGAATATCAAGACGCAGTAATCAGAGACAGAGGAGGAATTCAGATGTATCGTGTGGATTTAAACAGCGACCTGGGCGAAAGCTTCGGCCGTTATACCATAGGAAATGATGACAAAATCATTCCCCTTATCACATCAGCCAACGTAGCCTGCGGCTACCACGCTTCCGATCCCGTTGTCATGGATAAGACTCTCGCCATGGCGAAAGAGGCGGGGATCCGGGTGGGAGCACATCCCGGATATCCGGACCTTATGGGATTCGGCAGAAGAAATATGGCCGTCACGCCGGCGGAGGCGAAGGCCTATACGCTGTACCAGCTGGGAGCCCTGGACGCTTTCTGCAGGGTTCACGGTCTGAAAATGCAGCATGTAAAACCTCACGGCGCGTTTTACAATATGGCTGCAAAAGATTATGAACTCTCCCAGGCAATCTGCCAGGCGGTAAAAGAGTTCGACGACAGTCTGATCGTGCTGGCGCTGTCCGGCGGGGAGCTTGCCCGCGCGGCGAAAGACATGGGACTGCGCACCGCTCTGGAAGTTTTTGCAGACAGAGCCTACGAGGAGGACGGCTCTCTGGTGAACCGCCGTAAGGAAGGCGCCATGATCACAGATGAGAACGAGGCTATCGCCCGTGTAGTCCGTATGATCAAAGAGAAAAAGGTTACAGCCATCACAGGAAAAGATATTCCGATCCAGGCAGATTCCGTATGTGTGCATGGAGACGGAGCGAAAGCTCTGGCTTTTGTGGAGAAGATCCGCAGCACACTTACCGCAGAAGGAGTGGAACTCTGCTCTCTGGATGAGATCGTGTGATAATCTGTATCAGTTTTCAGGGATCTGCCGCGGCAGGTCCCTGACTTTTACCATAAAACTATACAAAAATTATCCTGTTTTTGGGCAAAAACAGGCGCGCATGCGGGAATGGAAAATATTGTGATGAAATCACTGAAATTTTACAGGAAATAGTGTATATTATAGAATATCAGGAAGGCAGGTGAACGAAGTTGGAAAAAATTATCATTATCGGCGCGGGACCGGCGGGAATATCAGCCGCTCTCTATGCGGCGAGGGGAAACATGGATCCTCTGGTTATATACAACGGCATAGGCGACCTGGAAAAAGCCGAGAAGATTGAGAATTATTACGGACTTGAGAGACCTCTGTCCGGTGCGGAACTTTTTGAGAGAGGCATCGCCCAGGCGAAAGTGCTGGGAGTGAGATTCCTGGAAGCGCAGGTTCTGGGGATCGGAGGTTTTGATACATTTACAGTAAAGACAACAGAGGGAGATTTTGATACGGAAAGCGTGATCCTTGCCACAGGCGGGAAGCGCTCCGCTCCGAAGATCCCGGGGATCCGGGAGTTTGAGGGCAGGGGAGTCAGCTATTGCGCGGTCTGCGACGCCTTTTTCTACAGGGGAAAAGAGGTTGCGGTGCTGGGGAACAGTGACTTCGCCCTTCACGAGGCGGAGGAGCTTAAGAATGTAACGCCTTCCGTGACGATCTATACGGACGGTAAGGAACCGGAGTTCTCAAGAGAACATCCTATCGCGGTGAATACCATGAAGATCCAGGCCATTGAGGGCGGAGACAGAGTGTCCGGCCTGCGCCTGGAAAGCGAGACGGCCGCTCAGGGGGAAGGAGAAGCACAGCCTTCATTTTACCCGGCGGAGGGCGTGTTCGTGGCGATGGGGACGGCGGGAAGCACGGAAATCGCCCGACAGATGGGCGCGGAGCTTACCGAAAAAGGCAACATCAAAGTAAACGAAGATATGGAGACTACGATCCCGGGACTGTTCGCGGCAGGCGACTGCACCGGCGGACTTCTGCAGGTTGCCAAAGCAGTATACGAAGGATGCGCGGCCGGGATCAGCGCCGGAAAATATGTGCGCAGGAGACGTAAATCTTCATAAACAGAGAAAGAAAAGGAGATATGTATTATGGAAATGACAATTACGACACAGAATTTTGAAGAAGAAGTATTGAGATCAGAGAAACCGGTACTGGTGGATTTCTGGGCGACATGGTGCGGCCCCTGCATGCGCCAGGGCCCTATCGTGGAGGAACTTGCCGGAGAAGGCTATTCTGTAGGCAAGGTGGATGTGGATCAGGAACCGGCGCTCGCCCAGAAGTTCCAGGTAATGAGCATCCCCACACTGATCATCTTTAAGGACGGAAAAGAAGCGAAACGTCTGGTAGGGCTGACGGCCAAGGATACGCTGAAAGCGCTTATGGATGAATAAAAAGCAGAACGGAGTACAGAATAATGAAGATACTACTGGCGGCCTGCAACGCGAAATACATTCATTCCAACCCGGCGGTTTACGACCTGAAGGCATACGCGGCGGCTTACAAAGACTCTGTACAGATTAAAGAATTTACCATCAATCAGCCGAAGGACGAGATCATGAAGGAGATATACAGAAGCGGAGCGGATGTTGTCTGTTTCTCCTGTTACATCTGGAATATCTCCTTTGTCCGGGAGCTGATCAGGGATCTTAAGAAGATACTTCCGGATACGGTCTTCTGGGCCGGCGGTCCGGAGGTTTCTTTTCATGCAAAGAACTTCCTTGAGGACATGCCCCAGGTGACGGGGATCATGAAGGGGGAAGGAGAGGAGACGTTTCTCGCGCTGGCCGGATACTATCTGGAGGGAAAAGGGCGGCTGGAGGAAACATCCGGGATTGTCTTCCGGAAAGAAGGGGAGATCGTTGACAACGGGTTCCGGGAACCGGTTGATCTTGACAGGATCCCTTTTATCTATGAAAATCCGGAAAATTTTGAGAACAGGATCATATACTATGAGAGCAGCAGGGGATGCCCGTTTTCCTGCAGCTACTGTCTTTCCTCCATCGACAGGAAACTCAGGTTCCGCAGTCTCAGTCTGGTAAAAAAAGAACTGCAGTTTTTCCTGGATCACAGAGTCCCCCAGGTGAAATTTGTGGACCGTACTTTTAACTGCCGGCATGAACACGCCATGGAGGTATGGAAGTATATTCTGGAGCATGACAACGGCGTTACCAACTTTCATTTTGAGGTATCGGCGGATCTTTTCCGGGAGGATGAGCTGGAACTGATCGGCAGGATGCGCCCAGGGCTCATCCAGCTTGAGATCGGCGTACAGTCGGCCAATCCGGAAACCCTGGAAGCAGTACACAGGAAAACAGATCTTGAGAAACTCAGAAGGAATGTGGAGAAGATCCGTTCTTTCCATTCCGTACATCAGCATCTGGACCTCATCGCGGGCCTGCCCTGTGAAGATTATGAAAATTTTCGCAGATCCTTTGATTTTGTCTATTCCATGAAACCGGACCAGCTGCAGCTTGGATTCCTGAAAGTCCTGAAAGGTTCCCTTATGGAGGAAAAAGCCCGGGAATACGGGATCACATGCAAGAGCATGGAGCCCTATGAAGTGCTTTCCACCCGCTGGATTTCCTACGAGGAAATTTTAAAGCTGAAAACGGTGGAAAGTATGGTGGAAGTGTATTATAATAGTGGACAGTTCCAATATACCTTGAACTGGCTGACAGGATTCTGGGAGGATGCTTTTTCTTTCTACGAAGATCTGGGAAGATTTTATGAGAGAAAAGGCTATGAGGAGCTTTCCCATTCCAGGATACGGCGCTATGAGATCCTTCTGGAGTTTCTTAATGAGAAGCCGGAGATCTCTGTGGCGGAGGCTGCCGGAAGAATGGTGTACGACCTTTATCTGAGGGAAAACCTGAAGAAAAGGCCTTCATTCGCCGCAGACCAGAAACCATATGAGAAAGCGGTATGGTCTTACCGGAAAGAACATCAGGTGCCGAAGACAGCCCACATCGAGGTGTTTTCTGATGGAACGGCAGTATTATTCGACTATGACAGGAGAGATCTCCTGTCCCACAACGCCCGCAGTGAAAGAATCTGTCTTCCTGTGGACAGCATGATATGAGGTGAAAAAAATGGGAATGTTTGATCCTAAGAAACGCAGAATCATTACCGCCGTCCTGGCGGTGGTCCTGGTGGCGGCAATGGTCGTTCCGACGATCCTGTCCATTCTTCTGTAGGAGTTCTGTTATGAAACTTGGACAGAAGGCTATGGAAGCCCTGAGAAGAGAAGTCGCCGGGAGGCTGAGAGCAGGGGACGATCTGGTTGCGGCAGGCTGTATCGCCCTGCAGGGGACTGCGCTTCTTGTAAAATATGAAAGAGAAACCCTCAGAAGAATTTTTTCTGAGGGATTCCTTTATGATGCGGAAAAAAATCCGGAAAGATACGGCGTGAGGCTGAAAAAAGAAAA
>DWXL01000085.1 GCA_019119235.1 Candidatus Blautia excrementigallinarum
GTTCCGGTACTGGGCAAGATGCCTGTGGAAGCGGAATTCGCGGAGAAAGCCGATGCAGGCTGTTTCCATGAAGTAATGAATGTGTATCTTGAGAACGCCGAAAGCCATCTTCCCGCCTGAAGGGATACCACCGATAAAGAAAGGAGTTTCTGATGAGCAGCGTAAGACGTGTTTATGTAGAAAAGAAACCAGCCTACGCCGTTGAGGCAAAAGAACTGAAGCATGAGATCAGCAGTTACCTGGGAATCAAATCTGTTTCCGCGGTAAGGGTGCTGATCCGTTATGACGTGGAAAATATTTCCGATGAAGTTTTTGCGAAAGCCTGCAGAACCGTGTTTGCGGAGCCCCCTGTTGACGAACTTTTTCAGGAGACATTCGAGGCGGCGGAAGGCGCGCGGATTTTTTCTGTGGAATATCTTCCGGGCCAGTTTGACCAGAGAGCAGATTCCGCAGTGCAGTGCGTGCAGTTCCTGGACGAGAACGCACAGCCCATTATCCGTTCCGCCACAACCTATGTAATAGAAGGATCTGTGACAGAAGAGGAATTTGAGGCTATCAAACATCACTGCATCAACCCGGTGGATTCCCGGGAGACAGGGATGGAGAAACCGGAGACCCTTGTTACGGTATTTCCGGAGCCGGAGGACGTGAAGATCCTTGACGGTTTTATGGATATGCCGGAAGATGAACTGAAGCAGGTATATGATTCCCTGAATCTGGCAATGACCTTCCGTGATTTTCTTCATATTCAGAACTATTTCCGCGGCGAGGAGAAACGTGATCCTTCCATGACAGAGATCCGTGTGCTGGATACCTACTGGTCCGATCACTGCCGCCATACCACATTCTCAACAGAACTTACCGATGTCAGATTTGACGAAGGCGATTACAGAGAGCCCATTGAGAACACTTACCGCCAGTATCTGAAAGACAGAGAAGAACTGTATAAAGGCCGCAGCGATAAGTTTGTATGCCTTATGGATCTTGCGCTCACAGCCATGAAAAAGCTGAAAGCGGAAGGCAAGCTCCAGGATCAGGAGGAGTCGGACGAGATCAACGCCTGCAGTATCGTAGTTCCGGTGGACGTGGACGGAAAAGAAGAGGAATGGCTCATCAATTTCAAGAATGAGACGCACAATCATCCTACTGAGATCGAGCCTTTCGGCGGAGCGGCAACCTGTCTTGGCGGCGCCATCCGCGACCCGCTTTCCGGAAGAACCTATGTATATCAGGCAATGCGTGTGACCGGGGCGGCTGACCCCACCGTTTCTGTTAAGGAAACTTTAAAGGGCAAACTTCCCCAGAAGAAGCTGGTACGAGGAGCGGCCCACGGGTACAGCTCCTATGGAAACCAGATCGGTCTTGCCACCGGTTATGTAAAAGAAATTTATCATCCGGATTATGTGGCGAAGCGTATGGAGATCGGCGCAGTTCTGGGCGCAGCTCCCAGACGCGCGGTAATCCGTGAGAATTCCGATCCGGGTGATATCATCATCCTTCTGGGCGGACGCACCGGCCGCGACGGGATCGGCGGCGCGACAGGTTCCTCCAAGGTGCATACAGAGGCGTCCATCGAAGTCTGCGGCGCGGAAGTGCAGAAAGGTAACGCGCCCACTGAGAGAAAGATCCAGAGAATGTTCCGCAGAGAGGAAGTCAGCCATATCATCAAGAAATGTAACGACTTCGGAGCAGGCGGCGTTTCCGTTGCCATCGGCGAACTGGCGGCTGGCCTTCGCGTGAATCTGGATAAGGTTCCCAAGAAATACGCGGGTCTGGACGGCACAGAGATCGCCATCTCCGAATCTCAGGAGCGTATGGCTGTGGTTGTGGATCCAAAAGATGTGGATACTTTCCTGAAATATGCAAACGAGGAAAATCTGGAAGCAGTTCCCGTGGCTGTTGTGACAGAGGAACCCAGACTTGTCCTCATATGGAGAGAGAAAGAAATCGTTAATATTTCCCGCGCGTTTCTGGACACCAACGGCGCTCATCAGGAGACTGCCGTGGAAGTGGAGATTCCGGACAGAAACGGCTGTATCCTGACAGAGCGCAGGGATGTGCCGGATGTGAAGGCGAAATGGCTGGAAACCCTGGCCGATCTGAACGTATGCTCCCAGAAAGGCCTTGTGGAGATGTTCGACGGTTCCATCGGAGCCGCGAGCGTGCTTATGCCCCACGGAGGCAAATATCAGATGACAGAGACGCAGGCCATGATCGCAAAAGTGCCTGTTCTGAACGGAAACACCAATACCGTAACCATGATGAGCTACGGATTTGATCCGTATCTTTCTTCCTGGAGTCCGTACCATGGAGCCGCGTACGCGGTGACGGAATCCGTTGCCAGGATCGTGGCTTCCGGAGGAGACTACCGTAAGATCCGGTTTACGTTCCAGGAATACTTCCGCCGTATGACGGAGGATCCGAAGCGCTGGAGCCAGCCTTTTGCGGCTCTGCTTGGCGCGTACGCGGCGCAGATCGGATTCGGCCTTCCCTCTATCGGAGGCAAGGACAGTATGTCCGG
>DWXL01000086.1 GCA_019119235.1 Candidatus Blautia excrementigallinarum
CTCTCATAGCTGTATTAATCGCATCACAGACAAGGTCTGTGTTCAGTGCTTCCATAACAGTAAGGCCCGGAAGGATCTCAGAAGCCATAGCTGCGGAATGAGTCATACCGGAACATCCGATCGTCTCAACAAGTGCTTCCTGGATGATACCTTCTTTAACGTTCAGGGTCAGCTTGCAGGCACCCTGCTGCGGTGCGCACCAGCCTACGCCGTGTGTCAGAGCGGAAATATCCTTAACTTCCTTAGCCTGTACCCACTTCGCTTCTTCCGGGATTGGAGCAGCGCCATGATGAACGCCCTGTGCCACTGGACACATTTCTTCTACTTCGCGTGAATAAATCATTGTAAAACTCCTTTCAAGTGTAGATTTACTATATGTTGTTATAGAATCACCTAACAACCTGAGAATATTTTCTCATAAAAAGCCTCATTCGTCCAGTCAAAATTTGTAAAAAAATAAACTCTTTTCTTGTCACTCATTGCTGAGAAACCAGGGAAGAAAATATTCCGTCTGCCTCTCTTTGCGGAAATACCGCTCGCGGAACATACAGTCACGGTTCGTACAGCAGCGTATTCATGAAAAACGGGATCTGCCGCTCCCAGCTTGCCTCGCAGTGCGTGCCGCCGGGAATGATCCGTCCGGTGAGAAGGACTTTTTTCTGAAGGAGCACCGCCGCGGTCATCTCGATATGTTTCCGCACATCCGGACGCTGTTCCATTTCTTTTGCGCCGTAATCCATATATACCACCGTGTCCGGGCGGATCTTCACTCTGCGGATCATCTGCTCCAGCTTCACGGGAGCCGTCCACACAGAGGGGGACAAAGCCGCCGCTCCGCGGAAAATATGATTGTACTGCGTCACCGCGTAAATGCTCATCAGTCCGCCCATGGAGCTGCCGGCAATATACGTGTTCTTCCGGTCCGGAAGCGTGCGGTATTCCCGGTCTATAAAGGGTTTGAAGGTATGTACCAGCCATTCCATGGTGACATGTCCCATTCCCGTTATACTTCCGCACTGGCTGTCCCGGAAACTGAAAGGAGCGTATTCCCTCAGTCTTCCGTGATCCGGGCTGTGATTGCACTCCACCGCGGCAATGATCATCTGCGTCTCTGTACGGTCCATGTACTCTTTCATGCCCCAGCATTTTCCGTATGTGGCGTCCTCGTCAAAAAACACATTATGTCCGTCGAACATATACAGGACCGGATAGCGGGTCTTGGGATTTTCTTCGTAGGAATCCGGAAGGTATACATATGCGTTTCGTTCTTCGGTTCCGGAAAGCTCCGGAATAGTGATCTTCCATTTGCGTACCACAGGCTCTCCCTCCAATCGCTGTTTTACTTTACTATAGCACAGTAAAAGAGTTCTGGCAATCCCCGGAGAACTGTGGTAAACTGTAAAAAGAATTTTCAGAATTATACAGGAGGCTGACATGACAGGTTATTTACCGCCATCTTTTTTTCCATCCCGTTTCCAGATCCTCAGCGGCAGTTCTCTGAAGGTCCTGGCAATGGTTATCATGCTCATCGACCATACCGCAGCGGTTCTCTTAAGTATCTGGCAGCCGGCTCTTGATCCTCTTTTTTACATCGGCGGCAGAGGATACAGCGCCTACCGTATCTGCCGGGATATCGGAAGGGCGGCGTTTCCCATCTTCTGCTTTCTTCTCACGGAGGGTTTCCTCCACACGCGGAACCGGGTGAGATACGGGCGGAATCTTTTTCTCTTTGCCCTGATCTCGGAGATCCCGTGGAATTTCATGTTCACAGACACCTGGTCCTATGTGAAGCAGAATGTATTTTTCACTCTGTTTCTGGGATTTCTGGGCATGTGCGCCCTGGAATACTTCCGCAGCGCTCCCTGGAAACAGATCCTGTGCCTGCTGATCCTTCTCTATGTCGCTGTGAAGCTGAACGCCGATTACGGATGGAAGGGATATGTTTTCCTTTTGATCATGTATCTTCTCAGAAATGAAAAAGCCTCCCAGGCGATCGTGGGAAGCTGCTGGCTGTATTATGAATGGAAGGCCTGCTTTGCCTTCATCTCCATCAATATGTACAACGGACAGAGAGGGTTCATCAGAGGGAAATTCTCCAAATACTTCTTTTACGCATTCTATCCTCTGCATATCACGATCCTTGTGATCCTGCGGAGGCTGCTGTTCTGAAATAACAAGCCGTGAAGGACACGCTTTCCTGATTGCATGTCTTCACGGCTTATTTCTGTTATCTCATATCTCAGGCCCGGGGATCCTTCCCCGCCGCTCCGGATTATTTCTTCTTCACGATATCTCCGGCTTTCTTATAGATGCTGTCCGCAGGCACGCAGCCCCGGACCGGTGAAAGGGGATAAATATTGGTGTTTCTTCCGATCACTGTTCCCGGATTCAGGACAGAACCGCAGCCCACCTCCACATGGTCTCCCAGCATGGCGCCGAATTTCTTCAGACCGGTCTCAATCTTCTCTTCTCCGTTCTTCACCACTACCAGTTTTTTATCGGATTTCACATTGGAACAGATAGAGCCCGCGCCCATATGGGACTTGTAACCGAGAACAGAGTCTCCCACATAATTGTAATGAGGAACCTGCACGCTGTTGAAAAGAACCACATTCTTAAGCTCTGTGGAATTCCCCACCACGGAGCCCTCTCCTACGATGGCGTTCCCGCGGATAAAGGCGCAGTGACGGACTTCGGCGTTCTTTCCGATAATGGCAGGTCCGTTAACGCATGCGGTGGGCGCCACACTGGCGGTTCTGGCGATCCATACGTCCTCTCCCCGGCGCTCGTATTCCTCCGGGTCAAGGGATTCTCCAAGTTTTTTTATAAAAGTTCCGATCTCCGGAAGGACTTCCCAGGGATAAGTCTTTCCCTCAAAAAGCTCTTTTGCGATCGTTTCATTCAGATCAAGCATGTTTTCAATGGTGAATTCTTTCATTTTTCATTTCCTCCTCGTCTGGCAGCCGCCGGCTTCTTTTTATAATTCTCCGCCGCGGCGTCGAAAAACTGCCGAAGCACATACTGATAATTGCTTTTCTCCACCTGGTCGGTACGCACTCTCACAAAATGCTCCAGTTTATCCATATACTCCTGAGAGGTTATGCTTCCCTGCGCGACGTAGGTAAGGCCTTTTTCCCAGCTTGCCGTAAGCTCCGGATTGAGGAGCTGGCGGATGGAGCAGTTCACCACGTCGAAGATCATTTCACCCAGAAGGGTGGGCGTGATCACCTGCGTCTTTTTGTTGAGAGACAGGTATTTGATCGTAAACAGTTTCTTAAGGATCTCCGCGCGGGTGGCGCTTGTGCCGATCCCGCTTCCCCTGATCTGGGAACGAAGCTCCTCGTCCTCGATCAGCTGTCCCGCGTTCTCCATCGCAAGGATCATGGAACCGGAATTGTACCGTTTCGGCGGCGATGTTTCCCCTTCTTTGATATCCAGGGAATCTATGGCAAGTATATCATTCTTTTTCAGCTTCTGCAACGCTTCCAGAAGGGACGTATTGCAGGAAAGCTCCCTGCTCTCCTCCTGGTCTCCTGTTTTATCTTCTTCCTGTGTTCTGCGGGAGGCAAAGGAAACCGCAGCGATCTTCAGATAGCCTTCCTCCTGAAGCACCTTAAAGGACGAGAAAAAAGATTCTCCTCTGGCGGATGTGACAAGGCTTACTTTCTGGTACACAGCCGGAGGATAGAAAATACACAGGAATCTCCGAACAATAACCTCGTACACTCTCTGGGAAGTCAGAGGCAGGGAATTCAGGCTGTTGAGTCCCTGTCCCGTGGGAATGATGGCGTAATGGTCCGTGATCTGTTTGTCGTTTACATAGCGTGTTTTGATTATATTTTTGTATGTACCCGCTGTAAGGATCTCTTCCGCGGCCGCGGCTGTCACGGGATACCGTTTCAGTCCGGAAATATTTTTGTAGATTTCCTTCGCCACAGCGGTAGAGAGGACACGGGCGTCTGTCCTGGGATAAGTAACGAGTTTTTTCTCATAAAGCTCCTGGACCACGCGCAGGGTCTCGTCCGGACTGATCTTAAAAAGTTTTGAGCATACGTTCTGAAGTTCCGCAAGGTTGAAAAGCAGAGGTGGATTTTTCTTTTCTTTTTTGCGCTCCGCTTTCTCCACGCGGCAGGTAAGAGGCTTCTCTTCCTCCAGAAACTGAATAAGCTCTTCCGCGTCTTTTTTTTCTTTGAATCCGTTCTCTTTATACAGACGGGGAGACTGGAAATATCTGCTGCCTTCCGCCGCTCTCCATTCTCCCTCGAAATTTTCGCCTTCAAGGGAAAGCCTGCCGATCACCCTGTAGAACGGCGTCTTTACGAAAGAGCGGATCTCCCGCTCGCGGCGCACCACCATTCCCAGAACACAGGTCATCACCCTGCCAACAGATATGGCCTGGTATTTCGACCTGAGATAATTGGACACGCTGTTCCCGTATCTGAGTGTGAGGACCCTGGAAAAATTAATTCCCATCAGATAATCCTCTTTCGCGCGGAGATAGGCGGAATCCGCAAGATTATCATATGCGGAAAGATCTTTTGCCTCCCGGATCCCCCTTAAAATCTCTTCTTCTGTCTGGGAATCGATCCACACTCTTTTCTGTTTTTTGTCTTTCACTCCGGCCATCTGCGCCACCAGACGGTAGATATACTCACCTTCCCGTCCGGAGTCCGTGCAGACGTAGATTGTCTCCACATCGGGACGGTTCAGAAGCCCCTTCACGATCTGAAACTGCTTCTGTACGCCGGGGATCACTTCATATTTAAATTCGCGCGGCAAAAAAGGCAGGGTATCGAAACTCCACCTTTTATACTTTTCATCGTATTTTTCCGGATAGCTCATAGTGACCAGGTGTCCTACACACCAGGTCACTATACTGTCTTCCGATTCCAGATATCCGTCTTTTCTCTGCCCGTTGATTTTTAATGCTTTTGCAAATTCCTGCGCCACGCTGGGCTTCTCTGCTATGTATAACGCTTTTGTCATAATCTTACTGATCTGCACTCATCTTTCTCAGCGGCCACGCAAGAAGCAGCGCGCCGCCTGCCATATTGCCAATGGTGACCACAAGCATACTCTTCAGCATTGCTCCTGCGGAAAGTCCCGGCACCATCGCAAAGCCCACCGTAAAGATTGCCATATTTGCGATACAGTGCTCGAATCCGCTTATTACAAAGCCTGAGATACACATGACGATCATCAGAAATTTCGCCGCCTCGCTCTTCAGCTTAATGCCGCAGAGTACTCCGAGACAGACGAAGAAGTTACATAAAATTGCACGGAAAAACATCTGGCCTACCGGAATGGAAAGTTTCGTCTCCATGATCCCGGCAAAATAATCCTGAGTACCGGAGGCACCCGCCCAGACGAAAATCAGGGATAAGATCACACATCCAACAAAGTTTCCGATATAGCTGACGATCCAGATCTTACCTGCGTCCTTCCATGCTACTTTCTTATCAAACGCACCAAACGCCATTACCAGGTTATTTCCGGTAAAAAGCTCTCCTCCCACAAGCGAAATCAGAAGTACGGCAATGGAAAAAACAACGGCGCTTAAAAACTTGCCCCAGGCAGGGAGCTCATTGGAAGAGAAAACATTTCCCGCCACATTGGAAAAAATCATCGCAACACCAATGAAGAATCCCGCCATCACCGCTCTTACAAAATATTTTCCGGCGTTGGACGCCAAAAGGCCTGCCTTTCCTGCCGCCGCATTTGAGATCTTCTGTACATCTTCATAATTCAAAGTCAAACACCTCCTGGAACTATGCCAGACGCGGTGCAGTAGCTGCTGAAATGATGCACATAAATCAACGATTGTTAAGATTATAACACTTTCTGGTTTCGCGCACAATATTTTTTGTTAATTTTTTATCAGACTTTTCCCAAAAAGGAATAGCAGTTGCCGTTTCCTTTCCGCACAAATCCGTACATGGCGACGCCGTGGTTTTTGGCAAGCTTTACAGCTTCCCCGGTAACGGCCGCTCTGGAAACGACAGTGGAAATACCTGCCCAGATAATCTTGGCCAAATAATCTCCGGATATCCTTCCGCTTGTAAATACAACCGTCTCTTCAAGGGGCAGCCCCTTTTTCAGAGCCCAGCCAACCGCTTTATCCAGAGCGTTATGGCGGCCCACGTCCTCAAACCGACAGGCAATCTGTCCATGAAGATACAAAGCGCAACAGTGAGCGCAGCCCGTATCACGGAAAAGCTCCCCGGGATCTTCAAAAATTTCATCCGCCATCCGGAAAAGCCGGGACATTTCTGACATTTCTCTGCCGCGCTTCATTTCGTCCGATTCTTCATTTTCCGGGACAGCATTGTCCCGTCTCTCTTTTTGTTCCGAAGAAGCGAATACCCATCCGGCCCTGGAAAAAGAAGTGATTTTACTACTCAGAGAAACATGGATCTCCCCCTGGTCCCGCAAAATCCGGATGTTTTTTATCTGTTTCTTATCCCGTATCATACCCTCGGTGTACAGGCGCCCAAGGATCAGTTCTTCCAGAAACTCCGGTGTACAGTTCAGGGAAAACATTTTCTCCCCGTTTATTTTCACAAATAAATGCCTTTCCACAGCCACCTCGTCCTCTGTCGGAAAGATTTCTCCATTTTTTATCTTCAAAATCTGTACGGTTTGTTTTTTCACAGACTTGTCCCTGCCTTTCTCCAGATCCATCCTCGGATCAAGCTGATATGCGGCGCAGAATTTTCCCGGAACTATTGAAAACATTTTTTCTCTCTGTTATAATAACAGCGTTTGGGTGTCGATGGGCAACTGGTGTGCCCCCTGGTCTTCAAAACCTGTGCTGGACGTTAACAGCGCCCTGGGTGAGTTCGATTCTCACAGGCACCCGCCAGATAAGATTTAAAATCATTCAGCTCTTCTTCGGATATTGTCCGCATGTCAAGAATTACCCTGTTGTTTTTTATATGTGCAATAATCGGTACAGGAAGCTCTGCCAGACGGCGTGCGAACTCTTCTGCGTTTTCCCCTTTCGGCTCTATCACTACCGCGCAGCTTGGAATTTCTTCCAGGGGCATGGAACCTCCCCCAAGCATGGAGATGCTTTTTTCAACCGTAACCGTATTTTCCTGGTTCCGTGAGGAGATTTCCCAGGCGGTTTCCTGGGCCTGGGCCCATAATTCATCTGTGCTTCTGGACAGCATTTTTAATACGGGAATATTTTCACAGGCTTCTTCCTCGTTCAGATATTCCCGGAAAGTAGCTGCCAGAGCGGCGATAGTACACTTGTCCAGACGGAAGGCGCGCATAAGCGGATGTTCCTCCATCTCTTTTATATATGACTGTTTCCCCGCGATTATTCCTGCCTGTGGTCCTCCCAGAAGCTTATCTCCGGAAAAGCAGACAATATCCGCGCCTTTCTGAAGGATCTCCTGCACCGTAGGTTCGTGGGAAAGGCCGAATTTTTCCAGATCCGTCAAAACGCCGCTTCCCAGATCCACGATCACCGGGATATGATATTTTTTCCCAAGAGCGGCCAGTTCCTCCACTGAAACCTCTTCCGTAAATCCCAGTATTTTATAATTGCTGGTATGAACTTTAAGAAGAGCTCCTGTATTCTCTGTAACAGCCTTTTCATAATCTCTGATCCTGGTACGGTTTGTACAGCCTGTCTCCTTCAGGACGGCGCCGCTTTGTTCCATAACTTCCGGAATCCGGAAACGGCCTCCGATCTCGATCAGTTCCCCGCGGGAAACGATCACTTCTTTTCCTCTGGCAAGGGCGCTTAAAATCAGCGTCACCGCCGCCGCGTTGTTATTTACGGCAACAGCAGCCTCCGCCCCCGTAACCCGGCTGATCAGTTTTGCATAATGCTCCTGCCGCTTTCCCCGCTTTCCTTCTGAAAGGTTATATTCCAGATTGGAATAGCCACTCATCGCATCCAGCACCGCCGCCATCTGCCTTTTACCTAATGGCGCGCGCCCCAGGTTTGTGTGAAGTATGATTCCTGTAGCGTTAAATACTCTCCTGAGAGAAAGCTGTGATTCCTCCTCCAGACGGAGAGCAGCCTGCTCCGCGATCTTCTCCGCAGAGGGAATCAGCCCGGACGGGATAAGATTTTTCATGCCGTCATATTCCGCCGTTTCCCCAGCTTCATCTCTACTAACGTTTGACCATGGCTCAGACAGTATCTTCCGCCGCAGACAGTCCAGTTCCTCCCGCACTGCCCGGAGAACTTCCTTTTTTCCGTATATCATACAGAGTTCCCGGACGCCTTCTTCTTTCAAAAGGTCATCCACTCTGGGTAACTTTCTCAAAATCAAATTCTTATCCATTTCCTCACTCCTGCCGCACTTGCTGCGGCAATAAAGGGATACCTTTTATACAAATATAAGGAATTTTCCTTTTTCCTCCGTTACCTCTCCGACGACTGCCGAAGGCAGTTCCAGTCCGGAAAGCCTGCCCATCAGTCCCGCTGCATCCTCCGTCGGTATTGCCAGAAGCAGTCCTCCCGATGTCTGAGGATCAAAAAGAAGATCCTCCCTCCATCCGGAAATCCGGCTTTCCATATCTTTTTCCAGGAACTCCCTGTTCCTGTACGCCCCGGCAGGTATCAGCCCCATTTCCGCATATTCCCGGGCTCCTGAAAGTATGGGAAGTTTCTCTGCATAAATGACGAAGGTCTTTTTGCTTCCTTTCGCCATTTCCATGGCGTGTCCCGCCAGACCGAAACCGGTGATATCTGTGCAGCAGTGTACCTGAAACTCCTTTGCCAGCTCCGTGGCATATTTATTCAGCGTCGTCATAGTCTTCGCTGCTTCCAGATGCTCCGCTTCCCGGATGATCCCGCCTTTTTCGGCCGTAGAGAGGATTCCGCTTCCCAGAGGCTTTGTCAGAACCAGAAGATCCCCCGGCTCTGCGCCGCAGTTTTTCCACATTTTTTTCGGATGTACAAAACCAGTCACACAAAGGCCGTACTTCGGTTCATTATCAGAGATAGTATGGCCTCCGGCCAGAACGGCTCCCGCCTCCATAACCTTATCCGCCCCTCCTTTAAGGATTTCCCCCAGAATCTCTGTATCCAGGCAGTTTGGAAAGGCTGCAAGGTTCAGAGCCAGTTTCGGCTCTCCTCCCATGGCGTATACGTC
>DWXL01000006.1 GCA_019119235.1 Candidatus Blautia excrementigallinarum
ATCCGGAGATGAATGGAAGATTCTCTCCTCATACCGGAAAAATCATCCTTTTTCAGATGAAGGACCGGATATTTCCGGGCTCCGGATATCGTACACAGCACTGCGGAAATGAGCTGGGAAAGAACCGTCGCCCATGCCGCGCCGCCCACGCCCATGTGGAACGTCAGGATAAAAACAAGATCCAGCACGATATTCAGAAGCGAGGAGAACACCAGAAAATACAGGGGCGTCCTGCTGTCTCCCAGCGCCCGGAGAATATTGGATATCATATTATAAAATATCGTCGCGCCGGTTCCGGCAAGAATGGCAAACATATAATCATAAGCCATTCCGTAAATCTCTTCCGGGGTCTGCATCCAGTGCAGGATCGGATGGGCCAGGCCGCAGCAGACGCCGGTGAGGACAACGGTAAACACAACGCCCCACACCAGCGAGGCGGCGATACTCCTGCGCATGCCGGCCTCATCTCCGGCGCCGCACCGCTGTCCCAGACAGATCCCGAATCCTCCTGTGATACCCTGGATAAAGCAGAGTACAAGATAGATGATGATGCTGGTGGCCCCCACCGCGGCAAGGGCGTCCGCTCCCAGCGTTTTTCCGACGATCACGGAATCTGCCAGCGTATAAAAGAGCTGGAACAGATTTCCCCCGATCACCGGAAGCGAAAAACGAAGTAGCACCTGAAAAGGCTTTCCTTTTGTAAGATCCTGTGTCATAATGTACTGGAAACTGCGGGATCACGGATCCCGCGCAGCCCCTGAAACCTCCTTTATCATATTCTAAGGAAGCGCCTGCATATACGCCCGGCGCGGCATATCAGAATAAATCGAAAGGATTCCTGCCATGAAACAGATCATTGAGACCGACGAAAATCTCAGAGAACTATGCGTACACGGGACGCCTGATTTTCCTTTGCAGATCAATCACGACGATATCAGCGACTTCCAGGACAACTATATCCGCTGCCACTGGCACAGCGAGCTGGAGATCTCCATCGTTACCGAAGGGAAGGTGCTCTACCTCGCGGGAGGGAAATCTTTCCGTCTGGATACCGGGTACGGACTGATCATCAACGCAGATACGCCCCATATGATGACGCCTGCCGGCGGCAACGCGCGTTTCATCTCCATGATCGTCCATCCGTCTTTTCTTTACGGCACGCCGGGAAGTCTTCTGGATCTTGAGATTGTCCGGCCTTATCTGGAAGCGCCGAAGCTTTCCGCCCTTCCCCTTGATCCGCATGACAGAAAAGACTCCGGCCTTCTGGAAATCTTTCACAGGATCGACAGCCTGTGCAGCGACAGACCTTTTGCCTATCAGCTGCAGGTCCACGGTCTCCTCTGTACGGCTTTTGCCGGAGTGATCCATGACCATCGGGATGAACTGATGAAAAAAAAGCCGGTTTCCTCGGAGAATCTCCGGCGTCTTCAGCTGCTGTTGGATCATCTCCACACACATTATAGCAGCCCCCTGTCTCTGACAGAGTTATCCGCCCGTATCCCCATGAGCCGGGAAAACTGCTGCCGCTTCTTCCGTCAGATGACCGGACGCACGATCTCCGGCTATCTGAACGACTACCGGATTTCCAGAGGCACGCACCTTCTGAACACCACAGATCTCACTGTCTCAGATATCGCCTCCATGACCGGTTTCAGCAGCGCAAGCCGTTTCGCGGCGGCTTTTCGCACAAAAACAGGGCTTTCTCCGTCTGAATACCGCAGAAATCATTTCTGAACGACGGTATCATAATACAAAAGAAGCCCTGTTTCTATACTTATATTGAGAAAATTGATACAGATATTGACGATTATTTCAGTCTGGCAACAAAGTCCGCCATTACCTCCGAGATCTTTATCTGCTGGGGACAGACTGCCTCGCAGCTTCTGCAGCCGATACATGCGTCCGGATGTTTGTCCTCCGGGATTGCCTCCAGAGCCATGGGCGCGATAAAGCCCCCTCCTGTGAACGCGTGCTCATTATAAAGTTCCAGAAGTCTGGGGATATCCAGCCCCTGAGTACAGTGATCCACACAGTAATGGCAGGCGGTACACGGAACCACGTTTTTCTTTACCATATCCTCTGCGATTCCCATAAGGGTATCCATCTCTTTTTTATTGAGAGGTTTCTCTTCCCCATATGTACGGATATTTTCCTGCATCTGTTCCATATTGGACATGCCGGAAAGAACCACCTTCACTTCCGGAACAGACTGAAGGAAACGGAACGCCCACGCGGCAATACTCTCTTCCGGACGGAGCGCCTTTAATTTACTCTCGTTCTCCGGATCAAGAGAAGCAAGCTTTCCGCCGCGCACAGGCTCCATTACCCATACCGGAATGTTATGTTCTTTCATCAGTTCCACTTTCTCTTTGGCGTTCTGGAACGTCCAGTCAAGATAATTCACCTGAAGCTGGCAGAATTCCATGTGTTCGCCGTACGCGTCCAGAAAACGCTTCAGCACGTCCATTTTGCCATGACCGGAAAATCCAAGATGACGGATGCGTCCGTTCTCCTTCTGCTTCACGAGATACTCAAAGATCCCGTATTTCGGATCCAGATAGGCGTCGATATTCATCTCGCACACATTATGGAAAAGATAAAAATCAAAATATTCCACCTGGCATTTCTCCAGCTGTTTTTCGAAAATCTCTTCTACCTTGTCCATATTGGCGAGATCGTACCCCGGGAATTTGGAAGCGAGATAAAAACTTTCTCTGGGATAATTCTTCAACGCTTTTCCCATCACCAGTTCTGAATTGCCTCCATGATATCCCCATGCGGTATCATAATAGTTCACGCCGTTCGCCATGGCGTAAGCGACCATTTCCTCTGCTTTCTTCTCATCGATCCGGGAGTCGTCCCCGTCCACAACCGGCAGACGCATGGCTCCCATACCCAGAGCGGAAAGTTTTATGTCCTGAAAATCTCTGTAAATCATTCTGTTTCCCTCCGTCTCATAATATTATTTACAGAACCGCTTTCCCCGGCGGATCTGTCTGTAAATATATTATACGACCTGAAGTCAGGTTCAGGTCAAGACAGAATCTGTTTATTTTCCTTCATTCGCTTTTCTTTTATCACTGCTCCGTTTCAGCGAGTCTCAGTTTCAGCGATATGTCTCGCCACATAGATTCCGCTGGCTGACGCATGGGAAAGAGAATGCGTCACGCCGCTGCCGTCTCCAATGATGTAAAGGCCTTTGTAGCAGCTTTCCAGGTTCTCGTCAATCTCCACCTCCATGTTGTAGAACTTCACTTCCACGCCGTACAGAAGAGTATCGTCATTGGCTGTTCCCGGAGCCACTTTGTCCAGGGCATAGATCATCTCAATAATACCGTCCAGGATTCTCTTTGGCAGTACCAGACTGAGATCACCTGGCGTCGCCATAAGAGTTGGGCGCACCAGCCCTTCTTCAACCCTCTTCACCGTACTTCTCCGGCCTCTTACCAGATCGCCGAACCTCTGAACGATCACGCCGCCACCCAGCATATTGGACAGTCTGGCAATACTCTCGCCGTACCCGTTGCTGTCTTTGAAAGGCTCGGAAAAATGCTTGGACACCAGAAGGGCAAAGTTGGTATTCTCTGTCTTTCGTTCGTCTCCCTCGTAACTGTGGCCGTTTACAGTAATGATCCCGTTGGTGTTTTCATTTACAACGATTCCATTGGGATTCATGCAGAAAGTACGCACGTTATCCTCAAATTTCTCCGTGCGGTACACAATCTTGCTCTCGTACAGTTCGTCTGTAAGATGCGAAAAGATCACTGCCGGAAGCTCCACGCGGACGCCGATATCCACTCTGTTGGATTTGGTCGGAATATCCATATCCCTGCACACATTCTCCATCCATTTGCTTCCGCTTCTTCCCACAGAAACAATACATTTATCACATTCCCAGGACGCCAGATCGCATACCACACGATATCCCGTCTCTGTCTTTTCCAGTTTTCTCACCGGCGTGTCGAAGTAAAAATCAATATGATCTTTCATATGGTCGTAAAGGTTCTTCAGCACCACGTAGTTGATGTCCGTACCAAGATGGCGGACAGACGCGTTGAGAAGATTCAGCTTGTTCTGGAGACAGAGCTTCTTGAACTTCGTGCCTGCCGTGGAATACAGCTTTGTTCCCGCGCCACCGTATTTCATATTGATCTCGTCCACGTATTCCATAAGATCAATGGCTTTTTGTTTTCCAATATGCTCGTAGAGCGTACCTCCGAAGTCATTGGTAATATTGTATTTTCCATCAGAAAAAGCTCCCGCGCCGCCGAAACCGCACATGATGGAACAGCGTCTGCAGTTGATGCAGGTCTTCACCTTATCGCCGTCAATGGGGCATTTTCTTTTTTCCAGAGGATAGCCCTCCTCGAATACCGCCACTTTATACTCCGGTTTCTCCTTCATCAGCTCATATGCCGCGAAAATCCCTCCCGGACCCGCGCCGATGATAATCACATCATACTTCATAAAAAACCTCCCTGCTGATTCTCACATACAAAAACTTATTTTGATTTTCCACATAAAAACTGCCGCAACAGTTCATACGATCACGGGATCATAGTCAACTGTTACGGCAGTTGGTAGAAACGCTCAACCTATCTTGAGCTTATATAATTCCAAAGAGTATTTTATAGAATATCCGGCAGTTCGTCAAGGGGGTATGTAAAAATAACTGCTCTGAATACCGGCATGAAATGGCAGAGTGTGAAGCAAGAACCGGCGGCGGATATGTTGATTTTCCCCCTGCACTCTATGCCAGTATTCTTCCTGTTATTCCTCCAGGAACTCCTTTACACGTTCGAGGCTTATTTTAAGCGCCTCTGCTATCTCGTTCTGTTTGTAGCCCTTCTTATACAGGCGGAATATATTTCTGCCAGTTTCTATCCCACGCGCTTCGCCCAGTCGAATCCCGCGCGCTTCTCCGCGCTCCTCGCCTAGTTTTATCCCGCGCGCTTCTCCGCGTTCCTCACCTAATTTTATTCCACGTTCCTCTCTTTCCTGCATCATCATATCTATCGCTTTGCACATATTGTAATCCTCCTGCCCTACGTCTTTTTTCAGTTCCTGTAATTCTCCGGTCTTTGACATGGACGCGATCATGTCGTATGCGTCCTCTGTCAGGCTGGAGAACTCTTTTGTATTTTCTTCGATAAATTCTGTTAGTTCTTCGGGTTCTGATGCGCGCTGTAGGAATCCGAACACCAGCTTAAGATCCGTGCGGAAACGTTCCGCATGGGGATATCTCCGTACGTCGATCAGGTGGACGGGATAATCCGCGATCTTCTCCCTCACTTCTTCCGGGAGGGTGCTGAGATCCATCATCTCCTTCAGGCAGAGCGGCCCGTCCCACTCCTGCTCGCCGAAATATAGTACCACGCTTAGCACCGGGACCAGGTGGTCTTCTCTGCCAAAACCTGAGATGTATTCTGCGCCGCTCAGGTCTTTCTTCCTCTTATGTTCCCGGCGGATCCCGCTCCACTGC
>DWXL01000007.1 GCA_019119235.1 Candidatus Blautia excrementigallinarum
AAAAACCCCCCCAATACATTATATAGTTTTTGCTACACCCCATAAGAAGAAATACCTTCTCCGAAAAAAGGCAGCCATGCGGCTGCCTTTTTTCTGTCCAAAACGCTGTTTGTGTTGTATCTTTGTAAAATATACGTTAGAATAAGCATATGCTTAAGAGGAAAGGGACTATTTTTATGGAGCGTGAAAAAGAAGATATCACGAAAAAAATGCAGTATATCCTGAACATGCGCGCAGTCCTCAACAAGGACGCCATGTTCAGCGACGGCTCGAAATATTACAGGACTCCCACAGAACCGGACCCGGGAGAGAAGGTTAAGATCAGTTTCCGTACACAGCGGAATAATGTAGATTCTGTTTTTCTGGTCTCCGGTGAAAAAAGATACAGAATGAAAGTCTATAAGACCCAGAAGGGGTTTGATTATTACGGAACAAGGATCACCATGCCGGATGAAGTCTTCCGGTACTATTTTGAGATCCATTACGGCTGGATGACCTGCTATTACAACAGTCACGGCGTCAGCATGGATATCCATGAAAGAGAGGAATTTGAGATATATCCCGGATATCATACTCCGGAGTGGGCCAAGGGCGCGGTGATGTACCAGATCTTTGTGGACCGATTCCGCAACGGAGATCCTTCCAATGATGTGGAGACCGGGGAATATTTCTATATTAACGGCCAGACGGAAAAAGTCGGGGACTGGTCGAAGACCCCGGCGGTAATGGGCGTCCGGGAATTTTATGGCGGAGATCTCCAGGGTATTATGGATAAACTGGATTATCTCCAGAATCTGGGCGTGGAAGTGCTTTATCTGAATCCTATTTTCGTTTCGCCCAGCAATCATAAATATGACTGCCAGGATTATGATTATGTGGATCCCCATTACGGGAAGATCGTGGAGGACGGCGGAGACCTTCTGCATCCGGGAGACGAGAATAACGCCCGTGCCGGAAAATATATCCGCCGGGTGACAGACAGGAGAAATCTGGAGGAAAGCAACCGTTTCTTCGCAGAACTGGTGGAGGAGATCCACAGAAGAGGTATGCGGATCATTCTGGATGGAGTATTTAATCACTGTGGCTCCTTTAACAAATGGATGGACAGAGAGAGGATCTACGAGGGCGAGGAAGGATATGCGCCGGGCGCTTATGTGGCGGCCGACAGCCCCTACCGGTCCTATTTTGATTTCCGCGACGAGAACGGGTGGCCTTATAATACTTCCTATGACGGCTGGTGGACCCATGATACACTTCCGAAGCTGAATTACGAAGGCTCTCGGGAACTGTATGACCATATACTGGAAGTGGGGAAAAAATGGGTGTCTCCGCCTTATTCCGTAGACGGCTGGCGTCTGGATGTGGCTGCGGACCTGGGACACACCAATGAATTCAACCATCAGTTCTGGAAAGATTTCCGCCGGGCAGTGAAAGAGGCGAATCCGGAAGCGCTGATCCTTGCGGAACACTACGGCAATCCGGAAAGCTGGCTTCGGGGAGACGAATGGGATTCCGTCATGAACTATGACGCGTTCATGGAGCCTGTCACCTGGTTCCTCACCGGCATGGAGAAGCACAGCGACGAATACAGGGAGGATCTGTACGGGAACAGCGGGGCGTTCATCAGCGCCATGAAGAACCATATGCGTTCTCTTCACATGTCGGCTCTCGACACAGCCATGAATGAGCTTTCCAATCATGATCATTCCCGTTTCCTCACAAGGACCAACAGAACTGTGGGAAGAGTTACCTACAGAAGACCGGAAGAGGCGGCGGAGAACATCAATGTAGCGGTAATGCGGGAGGCGATAGCCATTCAGATGACATGGCCGGGAGCGCCCACCCTGTATTACGGAGATGAAGCGGGCGTATGCGGTTTTACAGACCCTGACAACAGGAGGACTTATCCCTGGGGACAGGAGGATCATGACCTCATCCGTTTTTATAAGAAGATGATCGCCATACACCGGAAGTACAGGATCTTACGGAACGGTTCCGTGAAGTTTCTCTGGAATGATTATCAGGGACTCTGTTATGGAAGATTTTCTCATACAGAACAGATCATAGTCGCGATCAACAACCGGGATGAAGGCCGGGAGGCGGTGCTGGAGATCTGGGGAGCCGGAATTACCCGGTTGGAGGAATCGGTCCTTACCAGGATCATGCTGTCGACCCAGGAGGGATATACCGACGAACCGGAGTATCTGACGGCCAAGGCGGGTTCTGTCTGTCTCTACATGCCGCCGCGCAGCGTTACGATCCTTCACCACAAAGACGAACTGTAACGAACGGCTCTGTCCGGCAATTTCAGATTTTCGGCTTGACATGGCAGGACGTGTATGTTACGATAACTTTACTTTCATGTGGTAGAGTGACTGCGTGATAAAATGAAAGAGTAAAGAGAAGAGGAGATACACGGTATGAAGAAAAGAACTGTTGCAGTGATGATGGCGGCTATGATGGCGATGGGTATGATGTCCGCAGTGAACGTACAGGCCGGTATTGAAGACAAGACTCTGGTTGTGGGATTCGATGCGGAATATCCGCCTTACGGATATATGGATGAGAACGGCGAATATACAGGCTTTGACCTGGAACTGGCGCAGGCTGTATGCGACCTGGAAGGCTGGGAACTGGAGAAGAAGCCCATCAGCTGGGATTCCAAGGATCAGGAACTTGAGTCAGGATCCATTGACTGCATCTGGAACGGATTTACCAAGAATGGAAGGGAAGACGACTATACATTCTCTGTTCCGTATGTGGATAACAGCCAGGTGATCGTGGTGGCCGAGGACTCCGGAATAGAGACACTTGAGGATCTGGCTGGCAAGATCGTAGGCGTGCAGGCTGCTTCCGCTGCCCTTGAGCTTCTTCAGAGCGAAGAAGAGGGCGGACAGAAAGAACTTGCGGATACTTTCGGTTCCCTTAACGAGTTCGCAGATTACAATACAGCGTTTACCGAGCTGCAGGCAGGCGCTCTGGACGCCCTGGCGATCGACGTGGGAGTTGCTAATTATCAGCTGAAATCCAGAGGCGAAGGCTTTGTGATGCTGGATGAGACCCTGAATACAGAACAGTATGCCATCGGCTTCAAGAAAGGAAACGATGAGCTCTGCGAGATCGTCAACGCAGATCTTCAGAAGCTGACCGACGACGGAACAGTAGCTGAACTTGCTGAGAAATATGACATTGCGGATATGGTGACACTGGAAGCCTCCGGCGACGCGGCTGCAGAGACAGAAGACGCAGCAGCTGAGGAAACAGCAGAAGCAGAAGACGCGGCAGCTGAGGAAACAACAGATACAGAAGAAGCTGCGGCAGAAGATGAAGCCGCAGAGACAGAAGAGGCGGCTGAGGAATAATATCCGCCGGATCTTCGGGAATGCCGCAGGAGAATACGGCGGCGTATATATCAGACTTGAATATGATGCTCCTCGGGTTATCCAGAGGGGCATCATTTATGGAGGAAAAAACAATGAGTTTTCAGGTAATGTTAAGAGAACTTACCACAGGATTTGGATCCACCCTGATGATCTTTTTCCTGACGCTTCTCTTTTCCCTGCCCCTCGGCATGGTGGTGTATTTCGGAAGGGTAAGCCGGTTCAAACCGTTAAGCTGGCTGGTGAAGTTCTATATTTCCATTATGAGAGGCACGCCGCTGATGCTGCAGCTTTTGCTGTGGTATTTCGGTCCTTTCTATCTGTGGGGAATGAACATCGGAGGTTATAAATTTACCGCGATCATCCTGGGATGTTCCCTGAACTATGCGGCTTACTTTGCCGAGATCTACCGGTCGGGAATCGAGTCCATTCCCCAGGGACAGTATGAGGCCGCCCAGCTTCTGGGATACAGCAAACAGCAGACCTTTTTCAAGATCATACTTCCCCAGGTGGTTAAGATCGTTCTTCCCTCAGTGACTAATGAAGTCATCACTCTGGTAAAGGACACTTCTCTTGTATATTCCGTATCCTACATCGAAATGTTTGCCCTGGCAAAACAGATCGCGGCGGCGGAGACGACGGTTATGCCGTTCTTCATTGCCGGCGTGTTCTACTATATCTTTAATTTTGTTGTGGCGTGGGTGATGGAGTGGTTCGAGAGGAAGCTGGACTACTATCAATAGGAGGAATAAGCGGATCATGAATCTTCTGGAGATGAAACATATCAGAAAAGAATTTAACGGTCTTGAGGTCCTGAAAGATATCTCCCTGCATGTAAAAGAGGGCGAGATCGTATCCATTATCGGGCCGTCCGGATCGGGAAAGTCAACGCTTCTGCGCTGCGCCACCATGCTTACGGACGTGGACAGCGGGGAGATCACATATATGGGAAAAAAGACTGTATGGATGGAAAACGGCAGGCCGGTGGTTCCGAAGAAAACGCAGCTGAAGGAGATCCAGTCGTATTTCGGCCTTGTGTTTCAGAACTTTAATCTTTTTCCCCATTATTCAGTTATGAAAAATATCACAGACGCTCCCATTCATGTGCAGAAGCGCAGTAAGGACGAGGTATATAAAGAGGCGAGGGAACTTCTGGCAAAGATGGGGCTTTCGGATAAAGAGGACGCCTACCCCTGTCAGCTTTCCGGCGGTCAGTGCCAGCGTGTGGCTATTGCCCGCGCTCTTGCCCTGAATCCCAGGATCCTGTTTTTTGACGAACCTACGTCGGCGCTGGATCCGGAGCTTACCGGAGAGGTGCTGAGAGTGATCCGTTCTCTGGCGGATCTTCACATCACAATGGTGATCGTTACCCATGAGATGAATTTTGCCAGGGATATCTCTGACAGGATCATTTTCATGGATCAGGGAGTGATTGCTGTGGAAGGATCGCCTCAGGAGGTATTTTCCTCCGGAAACGCCAGAATGAAAGAATTTCTGGGGAAATTCCATCAGGGATGAAACCGATAAAATCTATTGCTTTTGAAGACCGGATGTTATATAATTTCAGCGTATGACAGATATATAATAAGACGGGCCTGCCGCCTGAAGGCAGATACCGCTCTGAATTTAAAAGAACAGGAGAATCGGAATGAGTACAGACAGATACGTAAGCCCTCTTTCGGAACGCTATGCAAGCAGGGAGATGCAGTACATTTTTTCTCCGGACATGAAGTTCCGCACCTGGAGAAAGCTGTGGATCGCTCTGGCGGAGACGGAGAAAGAACTGGGTCTGAACATCACTCAGGAGCAGATCGACGAACTGAAGGAACATGCGGACGATATCAATTATGACGTTGCGAAGGAGAGAGAGCGCCAGGTGCGTCATGACGTTATGTCCCATGTGTATGCATACGGCGTACAGTGCCCCAAAGCAAAAGGTATCATCCATCTCGGAGCAACCTCCTGCTATGTAGGCGATAATACGGATATTATCGTGATGGCGGAAGCGCTGAAGCTGGTGAGAAAGAAACTGGTCAATGTGATCGCTGAACTTTCCGGGTTTGCGGATAAATATAAGGCGCAGCCTACGCTGGCTTTTACTCATTTTCAGCCTGCGCAGCCCACAACGGTGGGAAAACGCGCCACACTCTGGACACAGGAATTCCTCATGGACCTGGAGGATCTGGAATATGTGCTGGGAAGCCTGAAACTTCTGGGCTCCAAGGGAACCACAGGAACACAGGCAAGTTTCCTGGAACTGTTTGACGGAGACCAGGAGACGATCGACAGGATCGATCCCATGATCGCTGAGAAAATGGGATTCAAGAGCTGCTATCCGGTTTCCGGACAGACCTATTCCCGTAAAGTAGACACCAGGGTGCTGAATGTCCTTGCGGGAATCGCGGCAAGCGCGCATAAGATGTCAAACGATATCCGTCTTCTTCAGCATCTGAAAGAAGTGGAGGAGCCTTTTGAGAAATCCCAGATCGGTTCTTCCGCCATGGCATATAAGAGAAACCCCATGCGCAGCGAACGTATCGCTTCTCTTTCCAGATTTGTGATGGTGGACGCGCTGAACCCGGCGATCACATCCGCTACACAGTGGTTTGAGAGAACGCTGGACGATTCCGCCAACAAGAGACTGAGCGTACCGGAAGGCTTCCTTGCCATCGACGGTATCCTTGATCTGTGCCTGAATGTTGTGGACGGACTGGTGGTATATCCCAAAGTGATCGAGAAACACCTTCTGGCAGAGCTTCCTTTCATGGCCACGGAGAACATCATGATGGACGCTGTGAAGGCAGGCGGAGACCGTCAGGAACTGCATGAGCGCATTCGTGAGCTTTCCATGGAAGCCGGCCGTACCGTGAAGGTGGAGGGTAAGGACAATAACCTTCTGGAACTGATCGCGGCGGATCCTTCTTTCAATCTTACTCTTGAGGATCTTAAGAACGCCATGGAACCGTCCAGATATGTGGGAAGGGCGAAGGAACAGACAGAAACCTTCCTTGCGAAGACAGTGAAGCCTGTGCTGGACGAGCGCCGGGATCTTCTGGGCCTGAAAGCAGAGATCAATGTCTGACGGACAGATAAAAGATTATATATGATCAAAGAAAAACACGAGGAGGAAATAGTGTTATGATCAAAGCAGTAGTTGGAGCCAACTGGGGAGACGAGGGCAAGGGAAAGATCACAGATATGCTCGCCAGAGAGGCGGATATCATTGTAAGATTTCAGGGAGGCGCCAATGCGGGCCATACCATTGTGAACGATTACGGAAAGTTTGCTCTGCATACCCTTCCGTCCGGTGTGTTCTACGGACACACCACCAGCGTGATCGGTAACGGAGTGGCGCTAAATATTCCGGTGTTCTTTAAGGAATATCAGGATATCATAGACAGGGGAGTTCCCGCGCCGAAGATCATGATCTCCGACAGGGCGCAGATCGTAATGCCCTATCATATCCTGTTCGATCAGTATGAGGAAGAGCGTCTGGGCGGTAAATCCTTCGGATCCACCAAGTCCGGCATCGCTCCCTTCTATTCTGATAAATATGCCAAGATCGGTTTCCAGGTAAACGAACTGTTCTTTGAAGATGAACTGAGAGAAAAAGTGGAACGTGTCTGCGAGACCAAGAATGTTCTTCTTGAGCATCTCTATCACAAACCGCTTCTGAACCCTGACGAGATCATGGCGGAACTGAAGAAATACAGAGAAATGGTAGAACCCTATGTGGGCGATGTTTCTCTTTTCCTGTGGAACGCTCTCAAAGAGGGCAAAGAGATCCTTCTGGAGGGACAGCTGGGCTCCCTGAAAGATCCGGATCACGGAATCTATCCCATGGTTACCTCTTCCTCCACACTGGCTGCCTACGGCGCTATCGGAGCAGGCGTTCCGCCCTATGACATCACGAAGATCATCACCGTCTGCAAGGCGTACTCCAGCGCGGTGGGCGCAGGCGCTTTTGTGTCCGAGATTTTCGGCGAGGAAGCGGACGAGCTCCGCAGAAGAGGCGGAGACGGCGGCGAGTACGGAGCGACTACAGGACGCCCCAGACGTATGGGATGGTTTGACTGTGTTGCTTCCAAATACGGCTGCCGTATGCAGGGAACCACAGACGTTGCCTTTACCGTTCTGGATGTTCTGGGATATCTTGACGAGATCCCGGTATGCACCGGATATGAGATCGACGGAAAAGTGACGACAGACTTTCCGGTAACCGGACTTCTGGAAAAGGCGAAACCGGTTCTGGAAGTGCTTCCCGGATGGAAGACAGATATCCGCGGTATCAGGAAATACGAGGATCTTCCGGAAAACTGCCGGAAATATGTGGAATTCGTAGAAAAACACATCGGATTCCCCATCACCATGATCTCCAACGGTCCCGGAAGAGACGACATTATCTACAGAAAATAATTCCGCAGTGTAAGCCTGCGGACGGCACGCCGGAGTTTTTTCTCCGGCGTGTTTTGCAGAAAGATTTTCGGCGCCAGTGTAAAGGCGGACGTATTTTCCGGTGTATGCCGGCGCTGATCTGGAGAGGTATATATGAAAAAATGGAAACGATTTGCGGCTCTTGCCGCGGCGGTGATCCTGCTGGCGGTATTCTGCCTGCCGATGGTATTTGCGCTGCTGGGTATCAATACCGGTGAATTTTCCCAGGGACTGTTCCAGGCTTCGCTTTTCGGGGCGATGGCGGCGGCAGTTCTGGGATACGCCATCTGGCTTGTGTACCGCCTTCTGAATAAGAAGAAGCAGGGAGAAGGAGGAGAGGGTATGATCAAAAATGTGATATTTGACGTGGGACGTGTTCTTGTTGCTTTTGACTGGGAGGATTATCTGAAAGAGTTCGGATTCCCCGAAGAAGAATACGACAGGATAGCTGCGGCTACTTTTGCCGGACCGGTGTGGCCGGAACGGGACAGAGGACTTTATGACGAAGAAGAATATATCCGTCAGTTTACAGAGCGGGCTCCGGAATATGCGGAGGATATCCGCAAAGTGATCGAGGAAAGCACAGCTACCATAAAACCGTATCCCTATGCGGAAACATGGGTGAAGTATCTGAAGAAACAGGGATACCGCACTTATGTGCTCTCAAATTACAGCGATTATATGCTGGCCGGAACCCGGGACCGGCTGACTTTCCTGAAATATATGGACGGGATCGTGTTTTCCTGTGAGGTAAAGGAGCTGAAACCGGAGCCGGCAATCTATAAAGTCCTTCTGGACAGATACGGACTGAAGCCGGAAGAGTGCGTCTTTATCGACGATACGGCGGAAAACTGTGAAGCGGCGCGCAAACTGGGAATCCATGCTGTCTGCTTCCGGGATTTCAAACAGGCGGCGGCGGAACTGGAAGCTCTGGGTGTGAAATGAGAACAGATCCGGCGCGGTTTACCGCGTGAATCATAAAAAAAGTCCCAGAACCGCGGCAATGCGTCAGTCCTGAGACCTTTAAGGGGAGGATATAAGTATTTCTGAAGTTGTCTTTTGTTGGCTGATTCATTGAAGGGGGTTCCAATGAACATTCATAGTATGACCGGACGGATGGGAACTTATACATATCCGGCAGAAAAAATTTTCAACGAGATGTTTGTGTTTTTCGGATAAAGATGATATAATCACTTGGATGGTGTAAAATCAATAGAAATTTTGAAAAGAGGATGAAATAAGATGAGCGAGAAGACAATCTTAGAGCAGTGGCGTGCAATGGCCTACAACCAGCAGGAGGACCGCGGTAAGCTCCAGAGATTCTGGGCGAATTATTTCAATATCGAAAAAGGAATTTATGAGCAGCTGCTTTCCAATCCGGACGAGGCAGTGAGCGGTACAGTTAAGGAACTGGCTGAGAAATACGGTCAGGATATCATGACTATGGTAGGATTCCTGGACGGGATCAACGACAGCCTTATGGTTCCCAACCCCATTGAGACCATGGACGAGAATACGAAAGTAAATCTTGCATTTGACAAAGAACTTCTCTATAAGAACATGGTGGACGCCAAGGCGGACTGGCTGTATAACCTGCCCCAGTGGAATGACATTTTCTCTGAGGAGAAGAGAAAAGAGCTTTATCTGGAGCAGAAGAAATCCGGTACTATTGTAAAACCGCATAAGATCGGACGTAACGATCCCTGTCCCTGCGGCAGCGGCAAGAAATATAAATTCTGCTGCGGAAGATGATGAAAGTACCATCAGATCTTGACTATCTGATCGTGCTGGGAGCACACGTGGACGGTACACGTCTGACACTGGCCCTTCTGGAGAGAACCAGAAGGGCTTTGCAGTATCTGAAAGATAATCCCCGGACCAGGGCTGTTCTTTCCGGAGGCAAAGGAACGGGAGAGCAGATCAGCGAAGCGGAAGCCATGTACCGTTATCTCACGTCCCGGGGAATAGCGGGAGAGCGTCTGCTCCTGGAGGATCAGTCTGTCAATACAGCGGAGAATATAAGATTCAGTCTTGAGAAGATCGGAAGCAAAGACGTTTCCATAGGCGTGGTGACCAACAATTTTCATGTGTTCCGTGGAGTAGCCATAGGAAAGAAGTGCGGATGCGCCCGGATCTATCCGGTGCCGTCCCGGTACCGTTCCTGGCGGCTTTTCATATATGTTCCCCGGGAGATTCTGGCGATACTGAAAGACAGGATCGCAGGGAATCTGTAGCCCGGAAGCCGGGATTCTGCTGAATTGAGCAAAGTGTAAAAAAATTCAAAAAAACTGTTGACAAATAAATGATTAAATTATATAATGGCAAAGCAGGTTGAGCGAAGCGGAAGCTTTCGGCGGATACTTCGCAGGATTTGCAACATATGGGGTCTTAGCTCAGCTGGGAGAGCATCTGCCTTACAAGCAGAGGGTCATAGGTTCGAGCCCTATAGGCCCCATATATAACCGAATATGGCGAGATAGCTCAGCTGGCTAGAGCATACGGTTCATACCCGTAGTGTCGAGGGTTCAAGTCCCCCTCTCGCTACTCACTGAAAGCCCGGAGATCCTGGATCAGGATTCCGGGCATTTATTTTACCTCTAGGAATTTATCCGATTTTGTTGTATCATGAAAAGGTAAATGACAGAAAGGGGATCGGACTTGTGGGAAAACGAATGCTCTTTGTTTTTAATCCCAGGGCAGGTAAGGGGAAGATCAAAGCACACCTGCTGGACATTATCGATATTTTTAACAAACATGATTACGAAGTCATTATCCGTGCGACACAGCGGCCGCGGGACGCCTACGAGCAGGCGAAGGAGTATGCTTCCTCTGTAGACCTGATCGTATGCAGCGGAGGAGACGGAACTCTTGACGAGGTGGTAACCGGAATTATGGAGGAGAAGAGCAGCGTCCCCATCGGTTACATTCCGGCGGGGAGCACCAACGATTTTGCCACCAGTCTTTTTATGCCGAAAAATATGACGGAAGCCGCTGCGATGATCATGGAAGAGGAGCTTTATCACTGCGACATCGGCCGTTTTAACGGTCAGACTTTCGCCTATATCGCGGCTTTCGGACTGTTCACGGACGTTTCCTATGAGACGGACCAGGACCTGAAAAACGTCCTCGGGCACGCCGCCTATATTCTGGAAGGTGTGAAAAGTCTCTTTAACATCAAATCTTATCATATGAAAGTAAGCTCTGAGGAGATCGAGGTAGAGGACGACTTCATGATGGGAATGATATCCAATTCCAGATCCATCGGAGGCTTTAAGAATCTTACCGGAAAGAACGTGGACATGAACGACGGTTATTTTGAGGTGACACTTATCAAAATGCCGAAGAATCCCCTGGAGCTGCAGGAGATCATGACGGCGCTGGTGGTAGGCAGGGACAACACGGACCTGGTACATTCTTTTAAATCAAGGAAGATCACCATAGAAACAGATGAGAAAGTCCCCTGGACTCTGGACGGAGAATTCGGGGGCAGCCATATGGCAGTGGAGATAGAGAATATGCACAAGGCGCTGAATCTTTATCTGAAAAGCATGAAAAACAAATGACAGAAAATAAACCATAAAGGAGAAAATACATGTCAGACTATATTAATGTAACTGAGATTTTTGGATGTGATGTGTTCAATGACTCTGTGATGCAGGCGAGACTTCCCAAGAAAGTCTACAAAGAGCTGAAGAAGACCATCGAAGAGGGCAAGGAACTTACCATGGAGATCGCCGACGTTGTGGCGCACGAGATGAAAGAGTGGGCCATCGAAAAAGGCGCCACACATTACAGCCACTGGTTCCAGCCGCTGACAGGCGTTACAGCCGAGAAGCACGACGCTTTTATTACAGCTCCCATGGACAACGGAAAGGTTCTGATGAGTTTTTCCGGCAAGGAGCTGATCAAGGGCGAGCCTGACGCTTCTTCTTTCCCCTCCGGCGGTTTACGGGCGACATTTGAAGCCAGAGGGTATACGACCTGGGACTGCACTTCCCCGGCTTTTGTGCGTCATGACGCCGCCGGCGGAACACTGTGCATTCCCACGGCTTTCTGTTCCTATACAGGCGAGGCTCTGGATCAGAAGACGCCGCTGCTGCGTTCCATGGAAGCGGTGAACACCCAGGCGCTCCGTCTGCTCCGCCTTTTTGGAAATACCACATCTAAGCGAGTGACTCCTTCTGTAGGAGCGGAACAGGAATATTTCCTTATTGATAAAGAAAAATGGCTCCAGAGGAAGGACCTGATCTATACAGGCCGGACGCTTTTCGGCGCCATGCCTCCCAAGGGGCAGGAGATGGACGACCACTATCTGGGAACCATCCGCCAGAGGATTTCCGGCTACATGAAAGAAGTAAACGAGGAGTGCTGGAAACTGGGCGTGGCGGCCAAGACCCAGCACAACGAAGTGGCGCCTGCGCAGCATGAACTTGCGCCTATTTATGCGCCGGTGAATATCGCTGCAGACCATAACCAGATCATGATGCGTATCCTCAAGAAAGTGGCCAGCCGTCACGGAATGCGCTGCCTTCTTCATGAGAAACCCTTTGCCGGCCTGAACGGCTCCGGCAAGCACAATAACTGGTCGCTGACCACAGACGATGGCATCAATCTTCTGGATCCGGGCAAAACGCCCCATGAGAATATCCAGTTCCTTCTTGTCCTGACCTGTATCCTCAAGGCTGTGGATATCCATGCGGATCTTCTGAGAGAATCCGCGGCTGACGTGGGCAACGACCACCGTCTGGGCGGCAACGAGGCTCCGCCGGCTGTGATCTCCGTATTTCTGGGCGAGCAGCTGGAGGACGTGCTGGAGCAGCTGATCAGCACCGGAACCGCGACCCACAGTAAGAAGGGAAGCAAGCTGGAAACAGGCGTTAAGACCCTTCCGGATTTCATGAAGGACGCGACAGACAGGAACAGAACCTCTCCCTTTGCCTTCACCGGAAACAAGTTTGAGTTCCGTATGGTGGGAGCGAGAGATTCCATCTCTTCCTGCAATGTGGTGCTGAACACCATTACCGCGCAGGCTTTCAAGGAGGCCTGCGACCGTCTGGAGGCGGCTCCGGATTTCAGCCTGGCCGTGCACGACCTGATCAAGGAATACGCTACGGAGCATCAGCGGATCGTATTCAACGGCAACGGCTACGCTCCGGAATGGGAAGAGGAAGCGAAGCGCAGAGGCCTTCCCAATCTTCCTTCCATGGTGGACGCCATTCCGGCTCTTACCACAGAGAAAGCAGTGGAACTTTTTGAGAGTTTCCACGTGTTTACCCGCGCGGAGCTGGAATCCCGTGCGGAGATCCAGTATGAGATCTACGCGAAGGCTGTCAATATTGAAGCAAGGACCATGACCGATATCGCCACCAAGCAGATCATCCCGGCGGTGATCAAATATACCACCGTACTGGCGGATTCCATCAACAAAGTACGCGCGGCGGGCGCTATTAACGTGAGCGTGCAGATGGATCTTCTGACCCAGTGTTCACAGCTTCTCAAGGATACGGACGTTGCCATGAATAAACTTTCGGAGGTGACGCTGCGCATTCCGGAGATCCCGGAGGGAAGAGAGCGGGCGGTTTACTGCAGAGAAACCATCGTTCCCGCAATGGAGGCCCTGCGCAGGCCGGTGGACGAGCTGGAAATGCTTGTGGATAAAGAAATGTGGCCAATGCCTTCCTACGGCGACCTGATCTTTGAAGTCTGAAACCTGGAGTGAGGAATAATGGAAGAACTGAATTTTCTGAAGGAGCAGAACGTAGATCCCGGTCTTGTGGCTCAGGTGAGAGAGTTCCGGGAGAAGTATCCTGTTTCCGAGAAAGCGGCTCACAGGATCGTGAAGCCTTCCATCCCGTTCTTCGGAAGGGAAATCCTGGAGATGTCCATTGCGGCGCTCCTTAAGGGAGAGAACCTTCTGCTCACGGGGCCGAAGGCGACGGGAAAGAATGTCCTGGCGGAGAATCTGGCGTATATTTTCAACCGTCCGTCCTACAACGTATCTTTTCATGTGAATACCAACAGCGGCGATCTCATCGGGACAGATACTTTTGAGGACAATCAGGTGAAGCTGCGCAAGGGAAGCATCTACCGCTGCGCGGAATACGGCGGTTTCGGTATCCTTGATGAGATCAATATGGCCAAGAACGACGCGGTGTCCGTCCTTCACGCCACCCTGGACTACCGCCGCTCCATAGACGTGCCGGGGTACGACAAGATAGATCTTCATCCCGCCGCCCGTTTTATCGGCACCATGAATTATGGGTACGCAGGGACGAAGGAACTGAACGAGGCGCTGGTTTCCAGATTTATGGTGATCGATATGCCCGCCCAGACGGAAGAATC
>DWXL01000087.1 GCA_019119235.1 Candidatus Blautia excrementigallinarum
GGGCCGAAGAGCGGAAGCTTTATGAGACGAAAAAGAAAAACAGGAAAGATATAGCCGGGGATGACGATGAGGTCATTTTTCATCTGAATTCCGAACTGAACGGATCCTCCGGAAGAAGCGATACACAGATCTCGGAGTCAGAAATATCTTCACATAAGAAAAATGCATCCGCTGATAAAAAATCCGTACATAAAAGCGCGCGGCCCCAGGGCGGATATTACGTGGGAATTGAGACCGCAAAAAAGAAGAAAAACAGGAAAAAGACACATTCCACAGCCAGGCGTACTGTCCTGAGAATTCTGGGAGGAGCGGCCATTTTTTGCGTTTTTGCAATCGGTATTCTTATGATACGCCTTCAGGATAACTTCCTGAATACCGTTCAGGAAGTCGTTCTGGATAAGGTTCTGGAAGTGGCGGAGAAGATCGTGGAACCGAAAGGACCTGCGGTGGACATGGTCGCCACGAAGGAAATATCTTTTGAGCCTCACAGTGTAGATTCCACCGCGCCCTCCAATTTCATTACTTCCACAGATATAGAAGTTGACGGAAACG
Organism: Candidatus Blautia excrementigallinarum; assembly: GCA_019119235.1. Lineage (GTDB taxonomy): Bacteria > Bacillota > Clostridia > Lachnospirales > Lachnospiraceae > Blautia_A > Blautia_A excrementigallinarum. The sequence goes on from DWXL01000087.1 coordinate 553, forward strand.
TTCTTGGAAGTGTGTCTGAATATACGCCGGACAGCGAGATCAGTTTCCTGGTGGGAGAGGATTATACAGAGGCGGAGGGTATCGTTACCTTCCGCGGCAATAATTTCCGTGACAGCGCTGCATACGGAACGGCGGAAATGACGGACTATACACTGACGCAGAAGTGGTCACATGACACAGGGTCTCTTTCTTCCGGCGGAACTGTCTGGACGGGAAGCGGATGGACCGGCCAGCCGCTGATGACGAAATGGCCGGCGGAAGTGAAAGCCCACATGAACATGTACGACTGGGCGAAAGACAAGGATGACCTGGTGGAAGTCATCTACGCCTGCATGGACGGATACGTATATTTCCTTGACCTGGAAACCGGAGAGCCCACCAGGGACGCTCTGTATCTGGGTTATACGTTCAAGGGCGCCGGGGCTCTGGATCCCAGAGGCTACCCCATCATGTACGTGGGCGCGGGATACAACAGCGATCAGGGTACGGCGAGAGTCTTTATCATTAATCTTCTGGACTGCAGCACCATGTATACTTTCGGCGACAACGATCCTTTTTCCCAGAGAGGAAGCTTAAGCTTCTTCGACGGTTCCGCACTGGTGGACGAAGAAACGGATACGCTGATTTATCCGGGCGAAAACGGCATTGTCTATCTGATCAGGCTGAACACACAGTATGATCCCGCAGCGGGAACGCTTTCCATTTCTCCCGGCAGGACGGTAAAATGGAGGTATTACGGCACCAGAACCAGTACGGAAACCTTCTGGCTGGGAATGGAAGACAGCGCGGCTGTATATAAGGGTTATCTCTTTGTGGCGGATAACGGCGGCAATCTGATGTGCCTGGATCTGAATACTCTTCAGCTTGTATGGGCGCAGGATGTTCTGGACGACTCCAATTCCACGCCTGTGCTTTCCATAGAGAACGGAAAGCTGTATCTTTATGTGAGTACTTCTTTCCGTCTGGGCTGGCGAAGCTATGACACCGCAGAGATCCCCATCTGGAAGATCGACGCGGAGACGGGAGAGATCGTCTGGCATACAGATTACAACTGCTACACAGACGACGGCGTTTCCGGCGGCGTGCAGTCCACCATCGCCTGCGGCAAAAACAGTCTCTCGGATTATATTTATGTGACGGTTTCCAAGACGGAAGACAATGCTTCCGGCGTTCTTGCCTGCCTGGACAAGAATTCCGGCGAGATCCTGTGGGAGCATCACGCGGGCTACGCCTGGTCGTCGCCGGTATGTGTCTATGACTCCCACGGTACGGGCAAGGTACTGTACTGCAGCAGCGACGGAAATATGTACCTTCTGAACGGTGAGACAGGAGAAGTACATGATACTCTGTCCTTAAGCGAAGGCGTGATCGAAGCCTCTCCGGCAGTCTACGGAAACTGCGCGGTAGTTGGTACCCGCGACTGTAAGATCTGGGGCGTGGAGCTCGGGTGAGGAAGTCCGGGATGAGCAATATCTGAATAAAATTTTCCCATACATCATCGAAAGCGCCAAAGGGCACAGTTCGGGATTGTATGAGGTCGACATTACAAACAAAACTCCGGAACGGTTCCGTTGTGTGAAACGGAAAGCCGCCCGGAGTTTTCTGTTATATCAATAATCAAAGATGCTTTGAACAGCGTCAGTTATATTCATGATATCTGAATATTTAATATGCCCTTTCTTTTTGAAACCACGTATCTTCAGATCAAGTAGTTTCAGCTGTTCACATAAAACGAAGCCTTCTGTCTCATCTGTACAGATTCTGATATGGAGAGGATCCGGAGAAGCGCTGTCTGTAATCGGACAGACAATGGCCATCTCAGTTCTGTTAAAAAAATCCTTACTTACTACCAATACGTCATGTCTTATATTTTCTACCGATAAAATATCGCCCTGCTCAATTGGCAGCATTTCTCTTACCACCTTTCCCTCCCGACAGGTTCATCCCATGAAAATTCATTGTACGGACCCAGCCTGCCGTTATATTCTGCGGCCCGTTCTTCCAGTGTACGGTGCCGGAATGCTTTTTTTAACACAATGTTCTTATCCTGTAATTCAATTTCTACATAATCGTCGCAGGTAATCCCCGCCATGGCAAGCAGTTCTTTCGGCAGACGGATTCCCTGACTGTTTCCCCATTTTTTTACCTGTGCAAGCATAACATCACCTCCTGTGTATATACATAGTATATACGTTGTTGAATCCGTAAGCAAGAAAAAATTTTGCAAATGAAACTTATTTGTTATATTCTTCATCTAATAAGTGTAAAACAAATATTTCATTCGAATGAAAACCCAGAAGGAGGTTATTCTGGAGATGATACAACTGGTAAAAAAAGCCGCCGCCGGAGACGCGGACGCGTTTCTGGAACTGATGGAAAATAATTCTTCCGCCATGTACAAGGTGGCACGTGGAATGCTGAACAATGACGAAGACGTCGCAGACGCCATACAGAGCGCCATACTGGCCTGCTTTGAGAAAATACATACCTTAAAGAAACCGGAGTATTTCAGGACATGGATGATCCGGATTCTGATAAACGAGTGTATTTCCATACAGCGGCATTACAAAAACCTGAACATGTCGCATGAATTTCCGGAAATACCGGATCAGGACATGTCCCTGGCGGAATTCGAGTTCAAGGAAATGCTGGGGCTGGTAAAAGAAGAGTACCGGATCGTGCTGATCCTGTA
>DWXL01000088.1 GCA_019119235.1 Candidatus Blautia excrementigallinarum
TCAGCGAAGTTCTCTTCCTTCTTCTGGATTCCTTCGCCTGTCTCGTAACGGGTAAAGCCTTTGATGGTGATGTTCGCATCGTTAGCCTTTGCAACCTGAGCCACATAAGCGCCAACGGACTGCTTGCCGTCCTCAGCCTTTACATATACCTGGTCAAGCAGGCAGATCTCTTTCAGCTCTTTTTTGATACGTCCGGTAACGATACCCTGGATAACCTTCTCCGGCTTCTGGGATTCTTTCGGATCGTTCATGATCTGAGCCATAAGGATTTCTTTCTCATGTGCGATGTAGTTCTCGTCAACTTCGCTGTCGCTTGTGTACTGCGGTTTCAGAGCTGCTACCTGCATGGCAACGTTCTTAGCCATCTCTTTGATCTCGTCGTTTACAACGTCTGTCTCAACGTCAACAAGAACGCCGATCTTTCCACCCATATGTGTGTAGGAAGCGATAAATCCGTTCTCTTCCTTCATCTGAGCGAATCTTCTGATGTTCATGTTCTCGCCGATAACAGCGATCTGAGCTGCAAGTGCTTCTTTCACACTCTTGGTGGTATCCAGCGCCCACGGCTCAGCCAGGAACGCGTCGATATCAGCTGCTGTGGTTGTCAGCGCCTGTGCCGCAACGTCAGCCACATAGCTCTGGAATTTCTCATTCTTGGCAACGAAGTCTGTCTCTGCGTTAACTTCAACAACAACCGCGCTCTTAGCGTCGTCCGCAACAAGAGTCTTGCAAAGACCCTCGGCTGCAACACGGCTGGCTTTCTTCTGAGCTGTTGCCAGACCTTTTTCACGAAGGAACTCTACTGCCTTGTCCATATCGCCTTCTGTGGCTGTAAGAGCTTTCTTGCAGTCCATCATTCCGGCGCCGGTCATTTCTCTTAATTCTTTTACCTGTGCTGCTGTAATAGCCATTTTCATTTTCCTCCTGAATAATCGAAATAATTACTCTTCCTCAGCTGCTGCTTCCTCAGCAAACTCTTCGGATTCTGCTTCGATCTCGCCGTCAGCGTCTGCCGCGCCCTGGTTTGCCTCGATAACAGCGTCTGCCATCTTGGAAACGATCAGCTTAACGGCACGGATAGCGTCGTCGTTGCCCGGGATCACATAATCCAGTTCTTCCGGATCGCAGTTGGTATCGCAGATACCGATCAGCGGGATTCCCAGTGTATGAGCTTCCTGTACGCAGATTCTTTCTTTCTTCGGGTCAACTACAAAGATCGCATCCGGAAGACGCTTCATCTCTTTGATACCGCCAAGGTTCTTCTGCAGCTTGGACAGCTCTTTTCTTAACTCAATAACTTCTTTCTTCGGAAGCACATCAAATGTTCCGTCAGCTTCCATAGCCTCGATCTCTTTCAGTCTTGCGATACGGCTCTGGATTGTCTTGAAGTTGGTAAGCATACCGCCCAGCCATCTCTCGTTTACGTAGAACTGTCCGCAGCGCTCTGCCTCAGTCTTGATAGCGTCCTGAGCCTGTTTCTTGGTTCCTACGAAAAGGATGTTTCCGCCGTTGGCGATGATGTCTGCAACTGCGTTGTATGCGTCGTCAACCATTCCTACAGACTGCTGAAGATCGATGATATAGATACCATTTCTCTCTGTGTAGATGTAGGGAGCCATTTTGGGGTTCCATCTTCTTGTCTGATGTCCGAAATGAACACCTGCTTCCAAAAGCTGTTTCATTGAAATTACACTCATGTTTCTGTCTCCTTTTTGGTTAAATTCTTCCGCGCAGATCATGTTCTATCCGGACCCGGCCTGTTCTGTCCGGGCACCTTCCATAAGAATCTCTGCGCGTGTTTATTATTCCGGAAAGTTCTCTCCGGCCTGCAACTTCTGAATTATAGCATAGAAAAACCCTCCGTGTAAAGAGGGTTTTCACATTTTATCGGCAATCTTTACCTGTATTTTACGGTTCCGCGCTTATTTCTTCCCCGCCTGCTTCAGTTCCGTCACTTCCTGTTCCGTCAGAGGACGGCATTCGCCTTTTTTCAGATCCTCCGGAAGTGTGAGCGGCCCCATGGAAACACGCTTCAGATAGATGACCGGTTTCCCCACAGCCTCCATCATACGCTTTACCTGGTGAAATTTCCCCTCGCAGATGGAAAGCAGAAGTTCTGTACAGCCCGGCCCGGGGTCTCCACCGTCTCCGCCGGTCCGTTTCAGGATCTCAGCCCTGGCTGGAAGCGTCGGCTTCTCTTCACCGATATCCACGCCCTGTTCCAGCCGGATCCTGTCATCTTCGGTTACGATCCCCTCCGCGCGCAGGAAATAGGTCTTCTCCACGTGGCGGGCGGGAGCAAGAAGCTCGTGCGCCAGCATCCCGTCATTCGTGATCAGAAGCAGGCCTTCTGTATCCTTATCCAGTCTCCCCACTGGAAAAAGGCCTCTGCGGCCGGAAGGGACATAGTCCATAACGGTCCTGTCATTCCTGTCTTCTGTGGCGCTGACGCATCCCGCCGGTTTATGAAGAAGGTAATAGACAAATTCCGGTTCCGCCTCAACCCGCTCTCCTTTGAGAAGAACAGAATCCCTCTCCGGATCGATCTTCTGTTCCGGCTTTTTTACTGTCATGTCATTGACCTGTACCAGGCCTTTCTGAATATATTTCTTTACTTCGCTTCTGGTCCCTCTGCCGCTGTCTGCCAGAAACTTATCAAGCCGCACTGCTTTACTCATGTTCTCCCCCTGTCCTTTTCAGGTTCTCATTTCCTGCTTCCGCTGGAAATATGCGGTTCCCGCGATCATGATACACAAAAGCGTCACATAGATCAGCAGTATCCAGGAAAGATTTCTCTCCAGAAGCCATGGCGCCGCCTCCGTAAATACCAGCGACCAGATATTGGCAGCCATATGAAGCAGGGCGCTGGCCCAGATGCTTCCTGTGATCTCCAGAAAATACGCGAACACAGCGCCCAGAATGCCCGCATATACCGCCTGTATGAGATTCATATGGTAAATTCCGAAAAAAGCGGCGGATATCAGGATCGCCGCGCCTGTTCTCACATAATCCCGAAGCCGCAGGTAGATCAGCCACCGGAATACCGCTTCCTCTGCAATGGGAGCGACGATTCCCATCCAGAAAATCATGGTCAGGATATTTTTCCCAAAGGTGATCTGATCCATGGTTTGCTGATACTGCTGATAGTTGAGGACATTCTGGAACAGCCCTACCAGGATATTGGCGAACTGTGAGAATCCAAGTCCCATCAGAAAGAGCAGGAGCCCCTCTCCCGGAGAAAGACGCCTGACTTTCTTCACCGGCAGCAATCCGCCGAAAACGCGGGCGCGTCTGTCCCTGCTGTACAGATACGCGCAGGGGATCAGCACAAGAAGCCCCGTAAGTCCGGTAAGCATGAGCACCTGGCTCTGATAATCCTCATAAGTTCCTCCCGACGCCAGCAGATAGTTCACGGCCGAATACGCCACAATCTGACTGATCAGGAAATGTATCCCGCAGGGATATATCACCCTCCACACCCTGTACAAAAGAGATTGTCTGCGCAGAGGGGTCAGGCGAAAAAATCAAGGACTCCGTCAGCGGAATCCGCGGTCTTTAAAGCGCCGGCCGTTGTCAGTTCCTCTTCTGATCCGTAGCCGTAGGTCACTCCCACGCATTTCATCCCGCAGGCTGCCGCTCCCAGTACGTCGTGCTCTCTGTCGCCGATCATTACTGCTTCTCCTGCATGTCCTGACAGGCCCAGCCTCCGGAGCGTCTCTTCGATAACTTCGGCCTTGCCTGTGCGGGCGCCGTTCATCTCGCTCCCTACGATCACTTCAAAATAATCTGTGAGATGAAAATGATCCAGCACCTTCTTCACGAAATATTCCGGTTTGGAAGAAGCTACGGCAAGACGGTAGCCTTTGTTTTTCAGTACATTCAGCATGTTTTCCACGCCGGGATACACCTGATTCTCAAAAATCCCCGTATCCGCATACCGTTCCCGATAATATTCCACAGCCTTTCTTGCTGTTTCTTCATCAAGATCCGCGTATTTCATAAACTGATCCAGAAGAGGCGGACCTACGAACACTTTAAGCTTCTCCAGGTCGCTCTCCGGTTTCCCGATCTTCTCCAGCGCGTACTGCACGGATTTCGTGATACCCTCGCCGGATTCTGTGAGGGTTCCGTCCAGATCAAATAAGATTGCTTTATACATAAATCCCTCCGGTTTATCTATAAATTTCCCCTTCGCGGCAGACTCTCCGTTCCCTTCCGGATTCAGTTATTCTCCGCCGCCGGGCTGTTACCGGTTAGTATAACACGGTTCCCTCCTTCCGTCCATGGATATTCCGTGAACACTGCCAGTTCCACATGATTTCTGTTTTCCCGGGAACAGGTCCGTATCACGATCCTGCCGTTCTTCCTCTCCCAGTCTGCTTCCAGACCGTTTACCCGGAGAGATAATATCTCCGGTTCTTTTATGAAACGAAAAACCAGATAAAGTTCTTCGGCAGCCTCTGTTTCGCCTTTCCAGTACATCAGTCTCCCGGGCCGGACGGCGGATCGCGAAAGATCCGAAGATTCATTCACATCTGCTGCAGGGGAAGGCTCAGGAGACGGAGAGCTGGACGATTCGGGCGTCAGTGTCGGCGTTGGATCCGGCTCCGGCGTCGGTGACGAAGCCGGTTCAGGGGACAGTGTCAGGATGGAAGATGGTTCAGGTACTGACGTCAGAGAAGCGTCAGATGGTTCCGCCGCAGTTGGGAACGCGGAATTCCACGATTCCTGATTATCCTGTTGTCCCGCGCCGCCTCCGTCTCCCGGCGGGGACTGAATGTTCCCGTTTCCATCTGATCCTGTCTGACTGCTCCAGCCTCCTTCCACTCCGGACTGAATGTTCCCGTTTCCTCCTGATCCTGCCTGGCTGCTCCAGGCTCCTCCTGATCCTGTCTGGCTGCCCTGGCTTCCTTCCGGCCCGGTCCATCCGGACAGTTTCCCTTCTGGTTCCGCTGTGTCTCCTCCCGATCCCGGCGTGTCGTCTCCCGATTCCGGCGTGTTTCCTCCCGCCGTCTCCCCGGAGAGAAGTTCCTGGTCCCATCCGGGAGGCGTCTCTGTATATCCGCCCGTACCTATTTCCACATCAAATCCTCCCAGTTCCACAGCCAGCAGCATACAGACAGAAAGGATTATTTCTGCAAATCTTCCGCTCATCTTTCCTGCCCCTTCCTTTCCTCTGTATTCAACCGGCAGACTCCGGCCTCTGCAAACACTATGTTCTCTTCCGCCAGCCGGTTTCTTGCTATCATAAGCCTGATCCGTTCCTGGGACTGTCTGTCTTTATATTCTTTTTCCAGTCTCGCAAGGGAATCCTCGATAATACGGATCATCTCTTCTCTCACTCCGACGCCTCCGCTCCGGAAAGGCATGGAATAATACCAGGCAGTCACCGGAGACAGCGCCTGATCAAGCTCTGGCAGAGGGACCGGATTTCCCGGCCGTTCCTGAAATTTCATGGAAACAGCGATAAAAAGCAGAAGAGCCCCCATGGCCGGGATCAGAATATTCCAGAGTTTTACGGTCAGAGGCCGGAGAGCGTTCAGCGCCTGTTCCGCCTCCGAAGCGTTTTTCCAGCGTTTCTCCGGCTGTCTTCTGCAGCACTTTCCGATAAATCTTCTCAGTCCGGGATACTGGATAAAATACCGGAATTTCTTTTTGCCGCACAGCGCTTCCAGCGTTCTTCCCAGTGTGTAAATATCGCTGGCGGAGCCGATCTGTCCCTGATACTGCTCCGGCGAAGCGTACCCCTTCGTACCCGAACAGTCCTGATACTGCCTTTCATATCCCAGAACCGCGCTGCCGAAATCTACCAGATACAGTTCCCCCTCTTCCGTCATCATCAGATTGTCCGGTTTCAGATCTCCGTAATAGACCGCCGGTTTCCTGGAATGTAGATAACCGAAGATCTGAAGCACTTTACGGCCGGTCTCTATGATCTCTTCCGCCGTAAATATCCTCCCATCCTCCAGATACTGCCTGAGCGATTTCCCACGGATATATTCCATCACCAGATAGCAGTGATCTCCCTGCTCCGTGTAATCTGTCATTGCAGGCAGAAACGGATGATCCAGAAGACGGAGAAGTTTCGCTTCTCTTTTTCTGTTCAGCGGAAGTTCCTTTACCGCCCGGTAAACGCCCAGTTCCAGATCTCTGCCAAGATACATGGAACCTTCTCCGCCTTTTCCGATCCGGCTGACGATACAGTAACGGCCTTTTAAAATTATTCCTGTCAGACTGATAAAACCGCCTCCCTGTGAAATTTGATTTTATAAATGGGATTAATGCCGGAAGAATCCCGGCTGAAGAATTAACTGATAAGATAAAAAGATTATATCACACTGTGAGCCGTCTGTTTCTGAAATTTTTATAAACTGTTTTTCATACGCCGGATCTCCGTTCCTCCATAGATAAAGGGCAGCCTGTCCTCTGACAGAACTGCCCCGTTTTCTCTTACATCCTCTCCGGTGCGGAGAATCCCAGAAGATCGATGGCCGTCTCCAGAATATTCCTTGTCAGTTCCAGAAGACTGAGGAAGGATTTCTTCTGTGCGGCGTTCTCCTCGCCAAGGATCCTGGTCTCGTGATAAAAACTGTTAAAGGCGTTGGACACCTCATAGATATAAGCGCAGATCTTATGAGGCGCTTTCTCTTCGTAAGCGTTCTCCACAGTGCTTCCGAACTTCGTAAGCTCCAGCATGAGATTCTTCTCGCTGTCGTTCATCGGCGCCAGAAGCTGCGCGTTCTCCATTGTTCCGCCCTCTTCTCTGTAACGGTTCAGGATGGATTTGATCCTGACAATAGTATAGAGAATATACGGACCTGTATTTCCCTCGAAAGAAGTAAAGCGGTCGATATCAAAAACATAATCCTTGGTGGCCTGATTGGACAGGTCTCCGTACTTGATGGCGGAAAGACCCACGATCTTAGCCGTCTCTTCCGCATCCTTATCTCTTACGCTTCTGTTCTCCACGATCTTGCGGTACATTTCTTCGTTGATGTCCGCGATCAGTGTTTCCAGACGCATAACGCCGCCCTCTCTCGTCTTGAAAGGCTTGCCGTCTTTGCCGTTCATGGTTCCGAATCCCAGGAAGGAAAGCTTCGTGTCCTTTTCCACCAGACCGGTCTTCCGCGCGCAGCGGAATACCTGGATGAAATGGAGTTCCTGGCGCTTATCCACCACATAGAGGATCTCGTCAGGATGATAAAGCTTCATCCGCTCTACAATAGTAGCGAGGTCCGTAGTCGTGTACAGGGAAGCCCCGTCTGATTTAAGAAGCATACAGGGCGGGATCTCCTTGGTGTCCGTCTCTTCTTTTACATCCACCACCAGAGCGCCCTGATCCTCATAGGCGTATCCCTGATCCTTCATAGCCTGCACCATGTCCGGGATATAAGGCTGGGCGTCGGATTCTTTTTTCCACAGGTCAAAGGAAACTTTCAGATTGTCATAATTCCGCTTCAGGTCGGTAACGGAAACCTGCATGATGTGATTCCAGAGCGCCGTATAACCCGGTTTCCCCTGCTGAAGAAGGTGAGTCGCCTCCAGAGCCTCGTTGCGGTACTCCTCATCCTCTTTGGATTTCGCGCTGGCGCAGGGATAGATTTCCTCCAGTTCGCCGATGGTAAACGGAGCCTCGGAAGGATATTCGCCCTGATAGCTGTCGTCAAAATATACAAGCTCCGGTTTCCTGTGTTTCAGTTCTGTGATGATCAGACCCATCTGAAGGCCCCAGTCGCCCAGATGCACGTCACCGATCACTTTGTCTCCCACATATCTTCCGATACGTTTGATGCTCTCGCCGATAATAGCGGAGCGCAGATGACCTACGTGAAGAGGCTTCGCCACATTCGGACCGCCGTAATCGATGATCACCGTTTTGGGATTCTCCGCCTCATTCACGGAAAACTTCGGATCCTCTCCCATCTCTTTCAGGTAGGAGGCCAGAAATTCCCCTTTCACATTGAGATTGATAAAACCGGGTTTCACCACTTCCACTTTGGAAAACACGGAACTCTCGCCCAGATTCGCCACAACATCCTCAGCGATCATGAACGGGGCTTTTTTATATGCTTTCGCTCCCGCCATGGCCCCGTTGCACTGAAACTCGCAGAGGTCCGGACGGTTTGATACTGTCACGCGGCCGTACTCGGGCGCGTATCCGGCCTTTTCAAAGGCAGAGGACAATTCCTCTGCCATAATTTCCATAAACTTTTTCATGTTCTGTCACACCTCGTATCTATATTCTTGTCCATTTTCAGACTGTAACTTTCTTCGCGCAGGTAACCGCCAGCGCTCCGTGCCCGATATGGCAGGCCACGCTTAAGGAAAGAGGATCCATGTGGATATCGAAGCCCGGAAAAGCCGCTTCCACTTCTTTCTTAAATTCTTCCGCCTCTTCCAGATTTCCGGTATACGCCATATCCAGGCGCATCTCCCCGGACTGCACGTACTTCGCGAAACGGTTCTCAAGATCCTCCTGCACCGCTTTGATGATCACACGTTTCGCCTGTTTCTTGCCTCTGACCTTGGCATAGGCGTCCAGCTTGCCTCCCTGGATCTGGAGTACCGGCTTTAAGTTGAGCACTGTGCCGATCGCCGCCGCGGCAGGGGTGATCCTTCCGCCTCTTTTCAGATATTTCAGAGTTTCCAGTGTGATATAAATACTGGATTCCAGTTTTTCTTTTTCCAGGATCTCCTTGATCTCCGCCGCGCTGCGTCCTGCCTTCACAAGCTCAATAGCGTCCAGGACAGAACGTCTCTGCGTCACGGAAATCCTCTGGTTATCCACCACCTGAACTTTCCCGTCGTAGTCTCTCGCAAGACTCATCGCCGTTTCACAGGAAGCGCTCAGTCCGCTGGACATGGGGATATGCACAACTTCGTCATATTCTTTCAGAAGATTATCCCACAGCCCGCACACCTCGCCCGGGCTGGGCTGAGAAGTGGAAATCTTTTCATCCTGCATCAGGCGTTTGTAGAATTCCTCCTGGCTGAGTGTGATTCCTTCCAGATACATTACATCGTTAATATAAAAGGGCATGGGAACAACGTATACTCCCAGTTCCCGGCCCTGATCCTGCGTGATACCGCTGTTGCTGTCCGTCACAATCGCAATTTTTCCCATACATATTCTCCTTAGAATTCAAGACTCACTGCCTGTAGTGTAACACATTTTTGCCAGTATCACAATTGTGAAAATCAAACATTCTTAAATAATAATTTCAGGTTTTCTTCCACAAAAAAGAAAGAACAAATGCTGTTATGGAATAAAAAACAGATATGAGTCCGGACATGATATTTTCGGTCTGCAGAACTGATTTTGGAAACATCAGGTACAGCTTCATCCTTTCGGCTTCTGTCTTAAGTTTCTCCTGCCAGAAAGCAAAATCCGACCACTTCCCGGGGATCCAATCACCCGGAATCCTCACGTTCCTCCACAAAAACACCACCACAGTCCCCGCCAGCAGAAATCCGGCCGCCGTCCACAGCCAGTACGAGGAGTTTTTGAACCCATACTTTTTTCGTTCTGACGCCATCGCCTTAAAAAGACAGACGAAGATCATGCCGGGCAGAAGCATCAGCGCCGCGGATACCGGCGCTTTCAGAAAACCGCCGTCCGTCAGGACCCCTGTAAGTCCATATTTTATCATAAACTGCCGGGCGCTGTTCTCTCTGCTGTTTCCCGTAACCTCCAGGAAAACTCTGGTACATGTGTTTTCTCTCTCCTCCGGGTGAAAAAGTATCATCTGCTGTTTCCAGGGAATGACTTTCCTGACCGTATATTCCCTGCCGTCGAAACTGAGCGGTCTGTCTTCCCCTTCCGTTGTCCCGAAAAGATCCAGAGCCGTTTTTTCATCGATCACACATCCCGTCCTGTCTTCTTCAGAAAAACCGTTCAGCCGGCTGTCATAAAGCGCCGCGTTTCCATACAGCCCGCCTGCGGGAGCCTGCGACGTTCTTCCGTACTGTGTATCGCTCAGCTCTTTCAGGCCGGCGTCCTGATAGAAACATATCCCGGATGGATTTTCCGACCCAGCTTCCGTTTCCAGGATTTCCTCCGCTTTCCGGCCGTCCGGACAGACGCCTGACAGAAATATGGAGACCGAAGGCTCCTCTCTGATATCTGTCCAGGCCAGTATGCTGTTCCAGTATAAAAAAATTATAACAAATCCGAGAACCGGACGTTTCCACCCGCCCCGCGCAAACATCCGCATCCTCCCGGTCATGAGTCCCTCAGCCTTACACGGCTGCCGTCTTCAATCTCCCTGTCTGAACCTGTGATCACTTTCTGATCCGCCGACAACGTCCCTTCTTGAAGGGCCGCCCTGGTTTCGTTCTGTTCCTTTACAGTCACATCCACCTTCCGGGCTGTCTGCACTTCCCCCAGCGCCGTATCTTCCGTATCAAGGACAAACACGTACTGCTGCCCCGGATTCCCGTAAAGAGCAGAAAGAGGCACACAGCATGTATAGGGGCCGTTTTCTTTCTTTACCGTGAAGTCCACATTCTCTCCCACCGCAAAGTCCCCCTCCGGTACGGATACCGTAATAATGAAACTCCCCGGGGCGGAAGCGTCTTCCTGAACAGAAAGCACCCGGGCGTTTTCCTCTGTCAGACCCCTGCTGTTTTTCAGCGTAACCTCCGTTCCGGCGTCAACATATTCCAGATCATCCTTTTGGATAATACCCGTCATTCTCATTTCTCCTGTAAGTTTATAGAGGACTGCCGCCGCTTCCCCTGTTGTCTGCCCGCCTGTGCTGACAGAGAGAGATTTCACGACGCCGTCCGCAGGCGCTTTTACTTCTCCCCTGTTTTGCAGAAGGGTCTGAAGCTGTCCCAGTTCTTCTTTCAGATTCTCCAGTTCTCTTTCCAGGTTGCTGCCCGTACTGTCCTGAGGCGTCGGAAGAGCGGCGTCCTGACGGGCGCGGTCCGCCGCGGTTACCTCCTGGTTCCTGCTCATGATGATCTGATTCAGCGCGTCCTGCTTTGCCCGGACGTCGTCTGCCAGGGCCTGTTCTGTTGTGCTGTCCAGATAAGGATTTTCCGTGCTTTCTCCTGTTCCATCCTTAAGATCCGAACCGTCCGTGAAATCCGCCGAATCGGAAAACTCATCTTCGTTCTGCTGTTTTTTTCTCTGCTCTTCCGCTTTCTTCGCCGCTGCTTTTGCCGCTCTGTAATCCGCAAGCCGCTGCCGGGCGATATTCAGTTCATTCCGGGCATTCGCTATATTGATGTCACCGTTTCCCACGGCGGTATCGAGATCCTGCTGCGCGCGGAGCGCCTCATTTGCTTTTTTCTGTTCTTCAACGGCCTTCTGGCTTTCCAAATCACTGACAGCCAGTTCTTTTTCCTCAATTTCATCCTGCTTCGCGTCAATAGATTCCTGAATGGAGGAATCCAGCACGGTAAGAAGCACCTGGCCTTCTTCTACCGCCTCCCCTTCCTGAACCAGAACCTGTTCCACCTTCTGACCCTCCAGGGTAAAAACCGCCTGTTCCTCCGTTCCTTCGATCGTCCCGTTTCCGGAAACCTCGTGGACGATCAGCTGATTCTGTACTCCCGATGCCTGCACCTGCGCCACGGTAACGGAATCGGCCGCCCGTGAAAGGAAAGTAAAAAGCAGCATGGCTGCAAAAAACATCACGATCCATTTTATCAGTTTCTCTCTTCTCATGTTGTCTACTCCTTTACCGCAGCGGACACAATCCCCTGTTCCAGATAGTCCTGCCCGGCCAGAAACACCAGTACGGCCGGAAGCAGCGCCAGCACGGAAGCGGCAAACGCGGCTCCCGCCTGATCCATGGTAATATTGGGAAGGTACAGCGACAGCGGCCATTTTTCTTTCGTTTTCAGAAACGCCATGGGCTGTTCCAGAAGATTCCAGTTTTCCAGAAATCCCAGTACCAGAGCGGATATGATCCCCGGCGAACCCAATGGGATTCCGATCTCAAAAAATATTCTCAATTCCCCCGCCCCGTCCAGACGCGCGGATTCTATAAGCGCCTCCGGCAGCCCGGTGAAAAAGCGGTACATCAAAAATACCGGAAAAGTGGAAAACACTGACGGCAGAACGATCCCTGTCAGTGTATCCAGAAGTTTCAGTCTGTTCAGTACCAGATAATTACTCAGCATCATCACCTGGAACGGCATCATCATTAAGGCGATATAAACCGTGAACAGCAGTTTTTTTGCGGGAAAAGAGAATCTGGCGAATCCCCAGGCGGCCGGAGTACCCACCAAGATCTGCCCTGCCAGCACTGCGGCCGTGATCTTCACAGAATTCCAGAACATGACAAAAAATTCCGGTGAATCCAGAAGCATTCTGATATAGGACCGTAAAGTGGGATATTCCGGCAGGAACTTCCACGAGGCAAAGCCCTCCGCATTTCCCATTACAGGCGCCAGCAGCCCCGCAAGCTCGCCGTTTCCCATCAGGGATCCGCATATCAGGAACCATATGGGAAATACTGCCGCCGCTGCCGCCAGGATCAGAGATCCGTTTATAATTTTTCTCATAAGATGTATCTGCATTTTCCGTCACACTTCCCCGCCGGCATCCTGGCGTTTACTTACCGGGAACTCCCGCTTCTCTCAGTTTCTGTCCCACAGCTTCTGCAGAATCAGAATCAGTCCCAGGATGAGGACCGCCGTCATCACCGCCGCCGCTGCCATTTTATCCAGCGCAAGATCCCTGTACCAGTTATTAAAAAGATGCTGCAGAAGATACATGCTGTTCTGCGGATAATCCCCGGCGACCAGATATGCCTCCCGAAACACCTTGAAGCCGTTCAGAAGAGAAAGCACCACGATTGTAAACATGGCGGGAAGGAGATTGGGAAGCGTAATGCAGAAAAAGCATTTCCACTCTCCCGCGCCGTCTACCCTGGCCGCGTCATACAGCGCGCCGGGAATGGCGCCCAGCCCGGCCGCCCAGAGCACGATATCGTACCCCAGATTCCTCCAGATATAGCTGAACACCAGCACTCCGAAAGAAGCGTCTGTATTCATCCAGTCCGTACCGCGAATAGAAATAAACGAAAGCAGATGATTCAGAAGTCCCTGGTCATGAAACAGTACCTTCCAGAGAATCACCACAGAGGCAACAGGAATTGCCATGGGAAGAAGGAACATGCTTTTCAGAAGCTGCATTCCTTTTTTTCTTTTTGTCAGAAGAACGGCGATCAGAAGGGATAAAACCACCAGAATGGGAATACATACGGCAAAAAAGCGCAGCGTATTTCCGGCGGCCAGACGAAAAGCCTGGTTTTCTATTACCGTGGCATAATTTTTCCATCCGGTAAAAGTCCCGCTCACTGCACTGAAAAAAGATCTCCTCACCACATCGCCGAAAGGGATCATCCAGAATATCCCCGCCCCGATCAGGCTGGGGAGGAGAAACAATAATCCTTTTAATTCACGTTTTCTGCTTTTCAAGTCAGACGCACTTCCTTATCTGTTCCGGAAAGCTCCCTCTCTGCACACATCCGCACAGCAGGAGTCATCCCACATCTGATATAAGGATAACAGGGGAATCTCTAGGAAATCTCTAAATACCGAAAACGCCGGGAAGCAGATCATGGAAGAAATTTAGCTGAAGTTTACAATTTACGGGATTGACGCAGAAGAAGAAATAGAGGTAATATACAGAATATTTTAGAGACATTTTAAAGATTTTTTTACTAATATGATATATTGTAATATCAGGATCGGCGATTTGACACGGCAATGTGTTTACATTAAAACTGCCGATCCGGAAAGGGACGATATGAATATTTTAATGATAGAAGATGATAAAGACCTCTGTGAAACCGTATCTTTCAGTCTGAGACAGGAAGGTTTTTCTGTCGACGTCTGTCACGACGGAGAGGAAGGACTGTACTACATGGAAGACGGTATCCATGATCTGGTAATCCTCGACCGGATGCTTCCTCACATGGATGGGATCACGCTTCTGAAAGAAGCAAGGAAACGCGGGATCCGAACTCCTGTGATCTTTCTGACCGCTCTGGGAGAATTGAATGACAAGCTGACCGGACTGAACTGCGGCGCGGATGATTATATGGTGAAACCCTTTGCTTTCGAAGAACTTCTCGCCCGCATCCACTGCCTTCTCCGCCGGCCTGGAACCTATGATTCCTCTCCTGTCCTGAAACTGGAGGATATCACCTATGACCCCGCCACCCGCCGCCTGTCCGGAAACGGCACGGAATGTACGCTGTCCAACCGGGAGGGAAATCTTCTGGAAATATTTCTCAGGAATCCCGGACAGACACTGCCGAGAACACTGCTTCTGAACCGCGTATGGGGACCGGACAGCGATGTGGAAGAGGGAAATCTGGACAACTATATCCATTTCCTCCGCCGGAGACTGAAGACCGTAAAAAGTGGTTTGAGTGTTCGCACTGTAAGAGGGGTTGGTTATCAGATCGGGTGATGGTACCAGATATCTGTTTCGTATGTATTACGGATGCAGGATAAAATGCTGCGCTGCAGATATGTCTCGCTCCATGATTTTACTCCGCCGCCGATTGCAGCCCGCAGACCATAAACTCGCTCCGCTCACACAGATGGTCTGCGGACTGCGCTATACTCGTAAAATCCATGTCGCTCTGACAACTATCTGCAGCGCAGCATTTTTACTCTGCATCCTGTTTATTCATAACAAAACATCCTCTTCAAAAATCACAGCAGCATCTCAATCCTCTGCCCGCATTTTCTAGACATTTACTGAAAATTCCCCGCACACAGTGCGGTTTACTTTTTCTGATCGGTTCAACAGATATCTGTAATAGAAATGGAACCGTTTGCCAAAAAAAGAGTTGCGGCATCGGATATCAGGACAGTTTTTGCTACAGGCAGCGGCAAGAAAAATGTTATGTCGCAAACGATAGCCCGAGGTTCATAGATTTTGTGAGCATAGCGTATGGCAAAAATCATTGTCTGAACGCAGTGAGTTTTGATTTTTGACATACAACAGGCGGCGGAACAAAATCATGAACCGGAGCGTGTTTGCGACAGACATTTTTCTCTGCGCATAGCAAAACTGTGAAAATAACAGATATCTGTCCCCGACTACTCGGCCAGATAGAGATTAACCTCCTGCAGCGCTGCCCGCACGGCTTCTTCCAGTCCGGTCTCTCCGTCCAGATATTTCCCTCCTGCCTCTGCCACTGCATTTAATATGATCTCATTCGTCTCCGAAGGCGTCACCAACGACTTTCCGAGGGCTTTGATCTCTTCTGTTTTCTCGTCATCCGCGCGGCGGATACTGATTTCTACAGTTTCTCCTGTCTGATTGTTGCTGGAACTCATTACTCCCAGAAGTCCGTCGGAATCACCCACCGCCCAGTATTCCTCGCTGTCGTAGACGGTTTCATTCACAGGGAATCCCGCTGAGGATCCTGCTATCTGCCCCTCCTGGCTGAACAGGAATTCCACCAGTTTCTCCGCAGCCTCCGGCTCTCCGGCTTTGGCGCTGATCCCCACAGTCTGGACAGGGATAAAGCAGTTCTCTGCCTGACCGTTCCACAGCGCGTCCTGATAACGGCTGTCTGTCTTTTCCACACTGGAGACAAGCGCCAGCGCATCCGGAGATGTAAGTCTTCCGGCGGACAGTTTGTAGGCGCCGCTGAGAAGAGATATAGCGCTGCCGCTGAGTTCTTTCAGTAAATCCATATCGGTGTCGCTCAGATAGGATACCGACATTCCGGCCTCCTCCATCATCCTGCTCAGCGCGTCCACGCCTTCTTTTCCCGCCTGATAGATCCTGTTTGCCTGTGTCAGATATTCTGTCACCGCGCTCTCATCCAATGTCCCGTCGTTTTTCAGCCATGCCGGTCCGTTTACATCCGCCAGTGCCTTAAGGAAAGCTTCCGATCCGTATGTCATCATTGTCATGGGCAGACAGTTTTCGCTGTACTCGGACCGGTATTTTTCTGCCGCGTCCGCCAGGGTCTCAAGATCCACTATATTTTCCACATCTTCGGCGGTTCCCTGGATCATAGGAATGGCGAAGCGTACCGGCATGACATACTGGCTGCCGTCCTCCTCAACATAGGCGTTTCGGATATTCTGAAGCAATCCGTCTGCCTCTTCTGTTTTATCAAGAATACCGCTGATATCCGCCAGCATACCTTTTTCTGTATAAGTATCTGTCGGAATCCCGTCCAGAATCAGCACGTCCGGCCCGTTTCCCGCCATGATCTCCGTATTCAGGTTTTTTAGAGCGTCGGTGCTGGTCACCGCGTCCTCTTCGCTCATGCCTGTTTCCAGATTCAGATAAATCTCAGGATATTTTTTCTGAAACAGAGCCGCGATCTGGCTCATATAGGAATTTTCTCTCAGGGAATACACCGTCAGCTCCGTTTCCGGCACGGCGGGCGTATCCGGAGAATATACATACTTCAGGAGTCTCCCCTTCCCTGTAGCGCTGTCCATGGAAGCAAGATAAAAATTCCCCTCTTCATCCCGCGCCAGGCTCACAAGCGCCGTATCGGGAGAACCAATACTGTTCAGGCTTCCGTCTATCACCTGTTCCACGATACTGCCGCCAAAAGAATAGCGGTAAAGTCCGTCTCTTTCCGCGAAAAACAGGCTGTCCTCCTCATCTCCTTCCACAAATACCACGGGAAAAGAGGTCGTACTGGAAAGCTGCAGGTTATTTTCATCCGCAGTGATCTTCTCCGTCAGTGCCGCGGCGTCTTCCACAGGTTCTCCGGTTTCCAGATCATAATAGTGAACCGTATCCGTCACAGTGATCAGACGGTTCCTGTCTACTGTAAAATAATTCACGAAGGTTCCTTTTTCATATTCTGCTTTCACACTGCCGTCCGCGAGATTCACTTCCGCCAGACCTCTGCCCATCAGGTTCAGGATAATGGTGCCCTGATCCGTAAACTTCGCTTCTGTCACATAACCGTCTCCGACAAGCTCTGACGACCCCGGAAGTTCTCCGGCTTTTCCCTCAGGATCGATATAGTAAAGATGAAGTCCATATTCACCGCTCTCCAGATCCTGTTCTTCGCTGTTTGTCACTGTAAGAAAAATTCCTCCGTCTCCGGAAAGCTGGGGATAACTCACACTGAAAACATCGCCGTCAAGCCCGGTCTGCGCAAGCAGGGAAATCCCTTCACTCCAGGATGCGCCGCCGTCCCGGGAATCCGCATAATAAAACATATAGTTTTCATCAGTGTAGCAGACTCTGAGCGCGCCGTCTTCCAGAAAACGCATGGCCAGAAGCTGCGCACAGTTTTCCGGGACAGAAACATCTTCCTCAAGATACCGCCCCATAGCGGCGTTTTCGGAATTTTCTTCTGAACCGGCGTTTGCTGATCCTGAACTGCGCTCCGAATCGCCGCTTCCGTTTTCCGTATTCTCCACACTGCATCCGGTCATCCCCAGAATACCGGCAAAAGCCAGCGTTACTGCCATTACAGCGGCCGGTCCTTGTTTCCATATATGACGTCTTATCATTCTGTTTCCTCCTGCTGTTGATATAGTTCTCAGGCAGCCTGTCAGAAAAACAGTCTGCCTTTCCATCTGGTTTTCCCATCATAACAGCTTAATCTTTAAACAATCTCTAATCCTTTTTAAAGATTCTTTAGAGATTCCGTAGAGAAATCCGTGCTATAATATGTAAAATACAAAAAAACTGGAGGGCTCTGCCATGTTCCGAAAACTCCATATCCAGATGACTGTTTTTTCCGCTCTGATCACCAGCGCCATTCTTATCGGAATGGCTTTTGCCTGTCTCATGATCGCGGAATCTTCCGCCAAAAGAAACAGCTACGTCTCTTTTCTCAATAACGCGCAGTCCTGCATTACCCATCTGGAAGAACAGAACGCGATCTCCCACCGATGGCTGCAGACTGTGATGGATACAAACAGAATCCGCATACAGATCCGGGACAACGGAGAACCCCTCTATTTTTATAAACTCACCGGCCATACCGGAGATTCCAAAGCTTTCCATCAGGCGGCAGCTCTTTCCCGGGACACCTGCGGTCTTGATCTGGAGAACTTCAGTCCGGATCAGAAACTCACCAGAAGCGCCGACTTCCGGTTTGCCGGCTACTACGCCTGCACCGCCCTGATCCCTCACGGAAACGGCGTACTGAGTATGATCATTCTCCACCCGTTGTCCGGGCTTCATGCACAGTTAAATATGCAGCGGCTCGCCTTCGGCGCTGCCGTCCTTGCCGGTATTGCCGCTGTCATTGTATTTTCCTGGTTTTTCACCGGCAGAATGATCCGCCCTCTGGAAAAAAGCCGAAGAGAACAGACCGCCTTTATCGCCGCCGCATCTCATGAGCTCCGTTCCCCTCTGGCCGTGATCCGCTCCGGGCTTTCCGCGGTTCCGGAGGCTTCCCCGGCGCAGGCTGAAGAATTTATCCATATGTCGCTGAAAGAATGCGACAGGATGGCGCGGCTGATCCAGGATATGCTGTCTCTCTCCGGAGCCGACAATCATACATGGAAACTGGATCTGAAGCCATGTGAACCTGATACCCTCCTCCTGGAGACGTATGAGAAATATGAACCGCTGATGCGGGAAAAAGGGATGAAATCTGACATTTCCCTCCCGGATGAACCCTTCGCCCCCATAATGCTGGACGCCGACAAAATCGCTCAGCTGCTGTCTATCCTTCTGGATAACGCGCTGAGTTACGTGCCCGCGGGCGGGAAAATCTCCCTTTCCCTGAAAAAAGAACCGGGAGCCGCTGCCATCTCTGTAACTGACAACGGTCCCGGTATCCCGGATTCCGAAAAAGAATCTGTATTTCAACGGTTTTACCGTTCCGATAATTCCCGCAACGATAAGCAGCATTTCGGGCTGGGACTTTGTATCGCCCGGGAAATCGCCCTTCTCCACAGAGGAAGCCTTACCGTGTCCGACGCTCCCGAAGGAGGAGCTGTGTTTACACTGCGGCTGCCTCTGAAGTAATCATTACTCGCTGCGCAGAGCATCGATCGGATTCAGGTTTGCCGCTTTTACTGAGGGCAGCAGACCGAAAACAACGCCGATCAGCATGGAAAACAACACCGATCCTATGATAGCCGGAACGCTGATCGCCGTAGGCGCTCCGGAAACCTGGGCGACCACCCGGGAAAGGGCGATTCCCGAGATCACGCCGATAATGCCTCCAATACTGGTAAGCATGGACGCTTCCGTAAGGAACTGGAACAGGATCACTTTTTTCCTGGCTCCGATCGCTTTCTTCAGACCGATCTCACTGGTCCTCTCTGTTACGGAGACGAGCATAATGTTCATTACGCCGATACCGCCTACCAGAAGAGAAATACTGGCGATCCACAGAAGCTGCTGATTCGTGCTTTCACTGAGCTGCTGAAGGCTTCTCACACGTTCCATTACATCATCCGCCCTGTATTTAAAGCTGGATTCCTCCCCAATCCCCTGGTTCAGAATACTGGCCGCGTCATTTCCCGCCTTGCTCATGTTATCGGTGGAATCCGCACGGATCACCGCGTTCTCAGGCTCATCAAACTTAAATGCAATCGGCCAGCAGTCGTTGGGGATCATCACTGTTCCGATAACCGTCTGATAATATTCATAAAATTCATTGATATCTTCAATGTTGGGCTGATAACTGTCGTTCAGACGTACAACGCCTACCACCACAAACGGTTCTCCGCCAATCTCTATGGTTTTGCCCACCGGGTCCTCTCCTGCGAAG
Organism: Candidatus Blautia excrementigallinarum; assembly: GCA_019119235.1. Classification (GTDB taxonomy): domain Bacteria; phylum Bacillota; class Clostridia; order Lachnospirales; family Lachnospiraceae; genus Blautia_A; species Blautia_A excrementigallinarum. The sequence continues at coordinate 19,695 of DWXL01000088.1, forward strand.
AGATTCTCCGCCGCATTAGAGTCTACCAGGGCAACTTTTCTCAGATCGTCGTAATCTTTCCGGATAAATCCACGTCCCGACTGGACCATGTACCCGCAGGTATCCAGATAGTTCATATCGATCCCGTAAATAGTCCCTCCTTGAAAAGCAGAATTCTGATAATATATACTGCTGGAATAGGTCCTGGTGTAAAAGAATGTGGCATTTTCCACATGTTCCATATCCATAACTTCTTCCTTCTGCTCCGTTGTCAGAATCGGAGGCGAACTGCTGCTCATTCCATATTCCGCGTCATACGTGGTATCGCCGTCATACAGACTAATCGTCACCGTATTATTTCCCGCTCCGATCAGATCCTCTTTGATCTGTTCACTTGTGCCTTTGATCGTAGAGACAATGGCAATAATGGAAGCGATTCCGATAATGATACCCAGCATGGTCAGAAAAGAACGCATTTTATGCGACCAGATTCCCTGAATGGATATCCTTAAATTTTCAAGCATAAAATTTCCGCCTTTCTTCTAGTATCCGTACAGTTCTTCCAGTGTACTGTCTTTTGTTTTTATGCCTTCTCTGGCAGTATCCCCATATGGGAAGGCAATTTTATCCTCCCTGGAAAGTCCGCCCGTGATCAGTACACTGTATCCGCCGTTCACATTGCCGCCGGTAGTAAGTTCCTGTCTTGCAAGCACGCCGTTTACATCTTTGTATACATAATACACACCGTTGTCTGACCGTACAAACGCCCGGTCCAGAACAATGGCGCCGGAGGCGCTTTCCTGATTCTGAAGCGTTACTGAAAGCCAGTCGTCCTCTGAGACTTCGGCATTGCCAAGAATCGTCGCGCTGTATGTATAGTAAGATGCATTCGGATTACCCGTTCCCATATAGCTGCTGGAATTTACCGGATATTCAGAAACATCCACAACCTCGGCCTCGAAACTACCGCTGCTTCCTGAACAGTTCAGAATCGTTCCCTCCGTCACCTGATCCAGCATGAGTTCACTGACTGTTCCACGCACATAGTAGCCTTCTTTACTTTTAATGCTCATAAAGGAACTGCCGTCAGATGTTCCGGTGTCCGGATCCCCTATATTCGCAACTGTTCCGTCCAGTCTGCTGTAGATCACTTCATTCTGAACTTTTTTCTCCAGTTTACCGATTGAGATCTCGCTTTCACGGATGTCAAGTTTCAGGCTCTCTATTCTTGTTTCCTGTATTTTGATCGCCTCTTCTCTTGACATGGAAGGCGTCAGTTCTTCTCCGCTTCCTCCCGGATCATAACCTCCGTCCAGATAAGGAAGATCCTCTTCATACTGCGATGCGCCGTCAAGAGTAAACTCCACTTCCGAGAATTCGTCGGCCATGCTTTCAAGCAGACTGCCGTCTATAAGATAATATCCTGTGCAGGATTCTTTTCTGTCCTGAAAATTCGTAACAGTATCATTTAAATGGAATTCCAGCTGATACCAATAGCCGTTAAAACCGAATTCCTTCGTCCCGTCTTCCAAAAATCCGGCCATTTTGTTGAGAAAAGCGCCGGTGACAACGACTTTGCCTTTCGCCGAACTGCAGAGAAAAACAAAAGGATCTTCTTCTGTTCCCGTTCCGGTAAAAGGTTCTGTGTCCGCGTCTATCTTCTGATAAAACTCCGGTTCTCCATCGGTGAGGTCGTCTGTTTTTTCCTGCGGATTCGTATCTATGATCTCCACGTTGTCCACAGGATCGCCGGAAGGCGCGGGACTGGGCGTCGGAGTAGGTTCCATACTCGGATCATTTTCGCCAGAGTCCGGTTCTTCTTCGCCCGGATCAGCTGTGATATCTCCTTTTCCGCCTGTACTCTCGCCGGATTCCTCCTGATCCGTAAAACCGGAATCCGGAGTTTCCGTGATTTCCGGAAATTCTGTCTGCTGTGTTCCCTGCTGTCCGGCAAAATCCGTACCTGCATTCTCATCGCCGGCAGCTTGTGCACCTCCGGAAAAATCATTTCCTGTTCCGTCGCCAAAAAGTCCGGCAGCTGCCAGGATCGGGCGCATGACCGCCGCCAGATAACTCCCCTGGACATTCCCGCCCGCATAGGCAAGATCGTCGTCTATCTCCTCCATATCATCTGATGTGGAGACACCTACTCCGGAAGTCTTCAGGAGTGAGGAATCATTCAGTATCTCATCTATCGGACCGCCGTTTTTCAGGCTGGTAAGACGTTTCTGCGCCTTGCTGAGATCCTGCTCCAGCTGCTGCTGCTTAAGCCGCGCTATATTCAGTTCCATCTGTACAAGTGTCATGTCAAAGGAGATCAGGGGATCCCCTTCCTTTACGGAATCTCCCTCAGACACATACAGTTCATCAATGATCATATCTTTATCTACATTGATGTTCTGAGTTACATTGGTAACAATGTTGCCTTCCAGCATCATTTCATCTGTATAATAATCTGTAGCAATACTGTCAACACTCACCACCGGGACTGTATCCTGTCTGGAGTTCCTGTAGTACAGTATTCCGCCGGCAGCTCCGCCTACAACCAGCGCCGTAATCAGGACGCCAATGACAGCAATCTTTATCTTACTCATTTATTCACCCCTTTTTCTGTCAGCTCACCGTCACGGATCAGCACCACGCGTTTGGCGTGAGCTGCGATGTCCGGATCATGGGTGATCATCAGAACGGTAACTCCCTCATCATTCAGCTTCTGGAAAAGTTCCATCACCTGTGCCCCTGATTTACTGTCCAGCGCACCTGTGGGTTCATCCGCCAGAAGGATCTTCGGATTATTCACGATCGCTCTGGCAATGGCAACTCTCTGCATCTGCCCGCCGGAAAGCTGATTCGGCCGGAAATTCACTCTGTCGGAAAGTCCCACTCTGTCAAGCGCCTTCAGCGCCCTCTCTCTCCTTTCTTTCCGGGGCACCTTTGCATAATTCAGCGGCATCTCCACATTTGCCAGGGCAGACTGCCTGGAAAGGAGATGAAAGCTCTGAAATACAAAGCCGATTTTATTCAGGCGTATGTCCGACATCGTATTCTCTGAACAGGAACGGATATCCTGCCCGTCCAGGATAAAGCTCCCCTCCGTTGCCTGATCGAGACAGCCGATAATATTCATAAGTGTGGTCTTGCCGGAGCCGGAAGGCCCCATAATGGCCACATATTCCCCTTCTTCCATGGAGAAATCCACATTTTTCAGCACAGGTACCTTCAGTTTGCCCTGCTGATATTCTTTATATATCCCCTTCAGTTCAAGAATCATTTCTGCCTCCGTGTTCTGTTATACTGTCCGATAGTGCATCTGTTCCGTACTCCCCTATTCCAGAGGCACCAGCTCATCGTCAAGAATTGTCCCGTCCGACATCTGGGAATCGTCAAACATTTCGTCTCCGCCGGCTGCCATGGATGCGTCAGCGTCCGTCATTCCTGTATCGTCAGCCACGTCGTCCCAGCCGGAAGCCGTATCGTCTACGATCATCCCGTCCTCCGGCATTCCCGTGTCATCCAGAAGCATATCATCTTCCATCATCATGCCGTCGTCCGTCGTCATTCCGTCGTCCATCGTCATTCCGTCATCCATCATCATTCCGTCATCCATGACAGCGTCTCCAGAACTCATACCGTCGTCAACAGGAACCATCTCCACACTTTCTGTCTGAGCTGCGCTGCTGACAGTCGTCGCCATTCCCTCCGTCAGTGTATCAGACGGAAATGCAATATAATCATTCTTGGTCAGACCGTCGGCAATCTCGTATTCTCCCAGTGTTTCATCATACTGACCCAGGATGACCGGACGCTTCTCCAGCTTTTTGTCTTCATCTGCAGCCCATACGTAAGGACTGTCGGTAGCTGCATCCACAATATAAAATTCACTGAGCCACAGACCCTCTTTTTTGTCCTCCTGGCCCTCATCCATCTCAATATATACATGCTGCCCCAGCATCAGACCGTCTGAAGAGTCCAGATGCACATAAAACGGATATGTACTGGATGACGTCTGCGATCCGCTGGTGTCTACCATACCGTAATACATGGAACTGCTGTCTTCCGTATTGGCGCTGTCTCTGTCCACAGTACCCATAGTTCCCCGCCAGATCTCATCTTCATCCACACGGGACCGGATGATCACAGGAGAACCTTCGATAATATTGCCCACATTCATCTCATTTACCGTACCTTTGATCCTGTATGCGCCGGTACTTAGGATCGTTATGAACGCATGACTGGAATCATCCCCGGAAAGCGTGGAATAATCCACAGCGGAATCCAGGCTGTCTCCGTCGTCTGTAGTCAGCTGGGAAGTATCTATCTTCTGGATCACGCCGTCAATAGAGCTTCTGACCTCCGTGTTTCCTGTGGCGTTCTGAAGTTTCGTGATTTCTGCCTGCTTGCTTTTCTGATCGTATTCATTTTTTTTCAGATTCATCCGGTTTGTTTCAATTTCTATTGTATAGGAAAGCTGGGAGTCCTGGGACGCTTTCTTTTTTTCTTTCTCCAGGGTGGCTATCTGTTCTGTCAGACTGGCCGCTTCGTTTTTCAGTCTGTCCAGTTCCAGCTGGCTTTCTGCCAGATCTTCCTGGATACTGCTCAGGTCATACTCAAAAAGGAGCTGACCCTGCTTTACCTCTTCCCCGGTTTCCACCTGGACTTCTTTTACGGTTCTTCCGCTCTCAAGCTCTACCTCCACCGTCTCCTGAGGCTCCACGACTCCTGCATATCTGTTTGACACGCCGGCAACGTCGCCGGTGATCTCACTCACCTGAGATACATAAGCTGCAGGTCCGCTGTCGCTGCCGCCGCCGAACACTCCCAGTTTCCAGCATACGCCTGCCGCAGCCCCCGCGATTATAATTATTCCCAAAAGGATTAAGATACGTTTTTTCATAATATTTTACAACCTCCTGCACAGGCGGACATATCCGCGCCGCTTCCTCACCTCTCCCGAGCATAAGGTCTTATCTGTTCCTTGTTTCTGATCTTATTATCATATCAGATTATAACGTAAAAGAAAAGTCCCGGCCAGAAGCAGCTGTTATTTTCACATTTTTTTCACGTTTTATTTAGAAAAAAGCCGTGAAATTTCCGTTTTTTTGACTTTTCAGGCATTATCTGGTAGAATAGAAAAGAATATTTTGGAAAGGAAAGAAACTTATGAAGATGGCAAAAGCATGGATTTCCTTCCTTCTGCTCATCCTCGCCGTTACTGTCTGTATCGGCTGTTCCCACGTGGATAAGACAGATGTGGAAGGAGTCATCACAAATGAGCTGAACCTTTTAAAAAATCTCGATTCTGACACCGTTCATAAGTATGTTGCCTACGAAGAACTGTTTCCGGACGTCAAAGGAAAAGCTGAACTTTCTAATGAAGTAGAAGAAGTCTTTTCTTTATTTTTCAAGGATTTTGATTACAAGATCCTCGAAATCGACGTCGGTCAAGATAAAATGTCGGCAACTGCCAGATTAAAGCTCTCTACGCTTGATACGAAGGCTCTGGCGAAAGATTACGACACCGCGCATCTGGAAGATGCTATCCTGAGTGCTGCTTCCGGTTCCGATGAGAATCCTGATTCTCTGGAATCCCGGTACCTGATCTTAAATGAGCTTCTTAAGAACAGACAATACGATACTGTGGAAACAGACTGCAGTATGGAACTTAAGAACACAGGCACAGACACCGAGGAATGGGAAATCGTCCGGACATACGATCTGGAAAATAATCTTGTCGGCGGTCTTATGACATATCTGTCTGACAGTGACCTTCTTACACCGGAGGAAACACTGACCGTCTATTTAAACACCCTGAAAACCATGGATCTGAATCAGATGAGCAACTATCTGGGCATCGAAAGCCTTCTCAATACTTCCGATGAAGCCAAGAGTTCCATTGCCGCCGCTCTGGTAGAACAGGTCCACAATAATTTTGATTTTAAAATCTCCGGTTCTGATATTCAGAGTTACAAAGCCACTGTAAATACAGAGCTTACAACTTTTGACAGCAGTACGATCCTGGAGACATATCAGAATGAACTGACCGAATACCTGAATTCACCGGATGCCGTAATTGACGGTTCCCAGAAGCGGTATGAACATTCTCTGGAACTTCTTCTGAAGAACATTGAAGAAAACACGGCCACTGTAACCTCTCCGGTATCTTTTTATCTTATCAACGACGGGGTATCCTGGAAACTGACAGACGAAAGCCAGTCATTAAGTTCCGGAATTTTCGGCAATCTTGTCAGCACTCCTGTCGCGGAAGATATGGACGGATATGAGGACGGTTCAGAAGAAGAATACAGCGAAGACGATTCTTATGAAGAAGATGATTCTTCCTATGAGGAGTGATCTCCTGGATTTACAGTAAAACAAAGAGCACAGCCGCGAAACAGTTCCGGCTGTGCTCTTTTTGTTTTGTGTTATGCTTTGTTATTCCTCCACTTCTGCGGCTGTCTCCAGTCCGAGTTCTTCCAGCTGCGCCTGGCTTACCCTGCTGGGAGATTCTGTCATCAGACAGGAAGCGTCTTTTACCTTGGGGAACGCGATCACGTCACGGATGCTGTCCACTTTGGCCATGAGCATCACCAGACGGTCAAGTCCGTAGGCAAGTCCCGCGTGAGGGGGAACGCCGTATTTGAATGCGTTCAGAAGGAAACCGAACTGTTCGTAGGCGGCTTCTTTTGTGAAGCCCAGCATCTCGAACATCTTCTCCTGGATATCGTTCTGATGGATCCTGACGCTTCCGCCTCCGATCTCATTTCCGTTCAGCACGATATCGTAAGCTTTCGCCCGCACTTTGCCGGGATCTGTATCCAGAAGAGGGATATCCTCGTCCATCATCATGGTGAAGGGATGATGCATGGCTGTAAATCTGTTCTCTTCTTCATTCCACTCCAGCAGCGGGAATTCTGTCACCCATACGAAACGGTATTCGTTCTTGTCCAGGAGCTCCATCTGTTTTGCCAGCTCCACACGGAGCGCGCCGAGAACATCATAAACAACTTTGTTGCGGTCAGCGGCAAAGAGAAGCAGGTCTCCCGGCTTTCCGTCCATGGCGCTTACAAGTCCGTCCATTTCTTCATCGGTCATGAATTTCGCGAAAGAGGATTTCCTGGTCCCGTCTTCCGCAATGGCGATATAGGCGAGACCTTTCGCACCATATCCTTTCGCAAATTCCACCAGCTTGTCGATCTTCTTGCGGGGCATGGAACCCTGTCCCTCGGCGTTGATGCCGCGGACGCTTCCGCCTGCCTCAAGGGCGCCTTTAAATACCGCGAATCCGCAGTCCTTCACAACTTCGCTTACATCATGAAGCTCCATACCGAAACGCATATCCGGTTTGTCTGATCCGAAACGGTCCATGGCTTCCTGCCATGTGATCCTCTGGATCGGAAGCTTCACGTCCACATCCAGCACTTCTTTGAAAAGATATGCCAGAAATCTTTCATTCACATCAATAACGTCGTCCACATCCACGAAAGAAAGCTCCATATCGATCTGGGTGAACTCCGGCTGACGGTCCGCGCGAAGGTCTTCATCCCGGAAACAACGGGCGATCTGGATATAGCGGTCATAACCGGAACACATCAGAAGCTGCTTATACAGCTGGGGAGACTGGGGCAGTCCGTAGAAACATCCGGGATGAATTCTGGAGGGCACCAGATAATCCCGTGCTCCTTCCGGAGTACTCTTGCCCAGCATGGGAGTCTCGATCTCCAGGAATCCTTCGTCCGCGAAGAATTTTCTGGTAAGCATTGCCACTTTGCTCTTCAGCATGATATTTCTCTGAAGGTCCGGCCTTCTCAGATCCAGATAACGGTATTTCAGACGGATCTCGTCTTTTGTCTTGCTGTTCTCCTCAATGGGGAAGGGCGGCACTTCTGATTCAGAAAGCACCCGCAGAGAATTTACGCGCAGCTCCAGCTCGCCTGTGGCAAGATGTTCGTTCACCGCTCCGCCTCGTTTCTCTACCACGCCGGTTACAGCGATCACAAATTCACTTCTCAGCTTTCCAGCTTTTTCAAATCCGGCTTCATCGATGCTGCCGTTCTCGAAGATCAGCTGCATGATCCCTGAGCGGTCTCTCAGGTCAACAAATACGATACCGCCTTTATTGCGGGCTTTCTGCACCCATCCCATCAGCGTGATACTGCTGCCGGTCATTTCCTTTGTCACTTCCGCACAGCGGCAGGTTCTGTGCAGTCCCTTCATACTTTCAGCCATTGCTTGTGTCTCCTTTTTCGTTATATACCTGTTATACTCTGTCGCGGAAAAATTCTACAAATTCCGTATAGCCTTCCGCGGCCAGCTGTTCTTTCTGGAATTTCTTATTCTTCTTCATAATGGAAAGGTTCACCTGTACGCCGCGGCTTCTCTCCTCTTCAGCCTGTTTCAGAATCGTGAGAAGTTTGTCCGCCGGCATGTTTTTCTCTATGAGGAAGGCTTTCTTCTCCGCGGTTCCCGGAACCTCGTATCCTCTTTCCAGAAGAAGCATGACGATCCTTTCAAAACCAATGGAAAAACCGCAGGCAGAAGTGTTCTGGCCGGTAAATTTGCCGATCATCTCATCGTACCGTCCGCCGCCTCCCACAGAACCGCCGAACTCGTCCATCGCGATCTCGAAAATCGGTCCTGTATAATAGGACATTCCCCGCACAAGGGTGGGATCAAAGGCGATCCGGAAATCAGCCGTCTTTACAGCGTCCACGGAAGTGATGATGGTTTCCAGGTCCTCCGCCACCTCCGGAGCAAGAACGTCTTTCAGTTTTTCTTTCAGATAGCGTACGCCCTGGATATCCCCTGTAACCTCGCGGAAAAGTCCAAGATAGGTGTCGATGCTTTCCTTTGAAAATCCTTCTTTTTCAAGTTCCGCCGCAACTCCCTCCAGGCCGATCTTGTCCATTTTGTCCAGAATGATAAATACAGTATCGAAACTTTCTTCCGGAAAACCGCTGTACTGGGCCATGGCCTTCAGGATCTTCCGGTCGTTGATGCGGATCGTGAAATTATGAAAATCCAGTTTTCCAAGGAGCGTCGTGGTGGCCAGCACCAGTTCGATCTCCGCAAGGTAAGTCGGCTCGCCCAGGATATCGATATCGCACTGCATAAACTGACGGAAACGTCCTCTCTGGGGACGGTCCGCTCTCCACACGTTACCCATCTGCAATGCCTTGAAAGGAGTCGGAAGCTCGTTGGCATTGTTGGAATAATATCGGGAAAGAGGCACTGTCAGGTCGTAACGCAGGCCGGAGTCCACAAGGTCTCCTTCCTCTTTCGCGGTATCAAGTTTCAGTTTTTCTCCTCTTTTCAGGATCTTGAAGATCAGTTTCTCGTTTTCTCCGCCCTGCTTGCTGGAAAGATTCTCAATGTGTTCCACACAGGGTGTTTCGATTGAGGAAAAGCCGAATTTCCCGTATGTCTCACGGATCATGTTCATCACATAATTACGGATTTCCATCTCCTTTGGTAAAATGTCCTTCATACCGGTTACCGGTTTTTTCTTTAACGCCATTTGGACCTCCTGCTATTCTTGTATTATGTATCACCCGCTGAAAAGCGAGGAAAATTTCCATATCAAAATTCTTGATCTCGTCGATCATCAGCTCCATGACCGTATGTATGTCAAAAGCGCTCCTGTAAGGCCGGTCGGAGCTGAGCGCCGCAAACACATCGCACACCCTCAGTATCCTCGCTCCCAGAGGTATCTCCTCTCCGGCAAGATTCGAGGGATAGCCGCTTCCGTCATAATTCTCATGGTGATAAAGGATACTTTCCAGGACAAAATCAGAATACCCCTGTCCTTTCAGCTCCTCGTATCCCAGAGTGGAATGCATACGCACATATTTCAGTTCCTCGATCAGAAGAGGATCCTGCTCTCTCCCGTCAATATATCCGGTAAGCTTCAGCTTCCCGATATCATGAAGCATTCCGGCGATTGCCAGCTCATAACAGACACTTTCTTCCAGTCCCATCTCTGAAGCCACTGCATACGCCAGGTTGCTCACAACAATTCCGTGATTCAGTTCAACAGAAAGGTCAAATTCCAGGATCCTCTCCGTCGCTCTTACCGCATCTATGCGTGCCGCTCCCAAGGTGTACACCTCCCCATCTCTTACAGCCAGGCTTCTATACCTGCTCTCTTTCGTTCGATCATCTCGTCAATACGGGTAATGTAGTTCCATACGTCTTTTACGTTTTCCACACGCTCTATCCGTTTTCCCCGGTCATGGACCAGCTTGGAGGAACCGCCGGCGCCCACCGCGATGATGGGCTGCTTTTCCTCCATAATTAGTATATTGTAAATGCCGGCTTTGTCAACCTTTGCATAGCCTACATTTTCAAAATTTCCCTTCATGTTTTTCTGGCGGTACAGATAATAGGGTCCCATTCCCATTTCGTATGCAGTTTTCATGGTGAGATCCATGATCTGCTGGTTGTTTTCAAAAGTCATCTCCTGATACCGGTCTTTAAAAATATTCAGCCTGGCTGCGCGCTTCACCGCGAGGGAATGAACTGTCATGCTGTCCGGCGCGAGCTCCCGGATCTCTCTCAGAGTGTTTTCCACCATGGAGATATCTTCTCCCGGAAGGCCGACGATCAGGTCCATATTAATATTGTCAAATCCACGCTCTCTCGCCAGAAGGAAGGCCTGTCTGGTCTCCTGGACAGTATGCCGTCTGCCGATGATATCCAAAGTCTCCTGGTTCATGGTCTGGGGATTCACAGATATCCTGGTCACGGGATAGTTCCGGATCATCGCAAGTTTTTCTGCCGTAATGCTGTCCGGACGCCCCGCCTCCACTGTAAACTCCGCAAGTCCGTCAAAACCGAAAGAATTCTCCAGCGCGTCAAAAAGGCGTTTCAGCTGATCCGGTTCCAGTGTGGTTGGCGTTCCTCCGCCGATATAGATGGTATCAAGGACGCAGCCCTTTGCTTTCATCATCCGGGAAACCGCCTGAATTTCCTTTACAAGGGCGTCCAGATACAGATCCACACGGTCTTGCCACTGCTTCAGGGGATAAGAACTGAAGGAACAGTACAGGCAGATACTGGGACAAAAAGGAATCCCCACATAAAGGCTGTACCCGTTTTCATAATCGATATCTTTCAGGATCTCCCTCTCCCTGTTGGCTATGGTAATGGCAAGGGCGGTCTTCTGCGGACTTACCAGATATCGTTCCCGCATTTCTTTCGCCGCTTCAGTATTCTTCATTCCCGATTCGATCATACCCATCGCCAGCTTGGCCGGCCGGATCCCGGTAAGGTTTCCCCAGGGAAGCGTTCTTCCTGTGAGTTTCACCAGAAGCTGATAGAGGGCATACTTTATCTTGTCTTTATTTTCTTTTCGTATCTCATGGGGATCCTTACAGCAAAGAAGGGCATCCGAAGACTGCCCCTGTATGAATTCCGCGCTGATCACACCTCTGCGCTCTTCACTGTCGTAATGGATCAGACAGTTCTGATCCTGTTTTTCTACCCGGAAGCGAAGATCTGTGCCGGCAGCATCCTGTTCTTCGTTCTCATAAGAGACGTTGATCTCGCTTTCCGGATAAAAAGCACGGATCAGTTCATAAATATCATGTTCAAATTCTCTGTCCAGAAATAAAATACTGATTTTAAACAAAGGGATTATACCTCTTTTCATATCCGATGGTAGTGGAACTGTCATGCCCCGGATAAACCTCTGTCTCCTCGGGAAGCATATCCAGAAGCCTGTGAAGGCTCCGCACGATCTCCGCGGTGCTTCCGCCCGGAAAATCCGTCCGTCCCACCGAACCGTAAAACAGTGTATCTCCGCTGAAAAGCACGCCCTCATCCTTCAGATAATAGCAGCAGCTCCCCTCCGTATGTCCCGGCGTCCCGATCATTTTAACAGTGAATCCGGCCGCTTCGAACTCCTGGAGATCCGAAAGCTCCACATCCGCCTTCAGAGAACAGACTCTGCCCTGATATGCGGAAAGGTTCGCCATGGGTTTTTCTAGGGTGGAAGCTTCTTTTTCCCACGCATAGACGGAAATACCGAATTCTTTCTTCACTTCTTCTACGGCAAGTATATGGTCAAAATGTCCGTGGGTCAGAAGAATGCCCACAGGCTTCCCCTGCATCTCCCGCACTTTGGCGATGACAGTTTCCGGACTGTCGCCGGGATCCACGATCAGCATCTCGCCTGTCTCCCTGTTCTTCAGGAAATAGCAGTTGGTCATCACCGGACCAAGGGTGCATTTCTGTAATTCCAGATTATTCATATCCGTTCCTTTCTGTACCGAATCAGCCGGTAGTACGCTCTACATCCTGAACGCTTTCCACCTGGCGGATCTTCTCTACAAGGGAAGCAAGTTCCTCTTTGCTGCCCACCTCAAAGCTTACGGAAATCGTCGCCTTATCCTGCTTGCTGATACGGCTGTTGATATTCTTAAGATCAATCTTCCGTTCCGTGAATATTTTCGCAAGATCAACAAGAAGTCCTGTACGGTTATTCGCGTAGATCTGAAGTTCTGCCGTATATTTCTCCGCGGCGCGGCTGTCAGTCTCCTGCCATTCCGCTTCGATCAGCCTGATCCTGTCCGCTTCGGACATATTCAGGACGTTGACGCAGTCGGTACGGTGGATGGTGATCCCCCGTCCTCTGGTAACGAAGCCCACGATCTCGTCGCCCGGGATCGGACTGCAGCACTTGGAAAAGCGCACCGCCACATCATGGATACCTCTGACGATAATACCACCCTTGGATTTGGCGATATGGAGCTTCTCCTGAGCCTCCGCCGCAGCCTCCAGTACTTCCTCGTCAGTGATCTTCTTTTTGTTTTCCTTCTCATAGGCTTCCAGCAGTTTATTGAAAACCTGGCCTTCCTTAAGGCCGCCGTGTCCGATGGCCGCCAGGACGGAATCCCAGTCGCGGAAGCCGTATTTATGCATTACTGCCTCCAGATACTGGTTCTTCAGATAATTCCCGATCTTGTATCCTTTGGTTTTCGCATACTGGGCAAGCATCTCCTTGCCTTTGAGAATATTGTCTTCTTTCAGTTCCTTTTTGAACCACTGATTGATCTTGTTTTTCGCCTGAGTACTCTTCACCAGCTTCAGCCAGTCGCGGCTGGGACCCTGGGAATTCTGGGACGTAATGATCTCAATACGGTCTCCGTTCTGGATCTCGTATTCAATAGGCACCAGTTTTCCGTTTACACGGGCGCCAACCATTCTGTTTCCCACCGCGCTGTGTACCGAATAGGCAAAATCTATGGGGGTGGAACCTGTGGGAAGAGTTTTCACATCGCCCTGAGGCGTAAAACAGTATACATTGTCCGCAAACAGATTCAGGTCATTTTTCAGAAGGCTCATAAACTCTCTGTTGTCAGACATGTCTCTCTGCCACTCCAGGATCTGGCGCAGCCAGTTAAGCTTCTCTTCCTCCTGTTTTCCCACCGGCACCTTGCCGTCGGAAGACTCCTTATATTTCCAGTGGGCGGCGATACCGTATTCCGCCGTCTTGTGCATCTCGTAAGTACGGATCTGAATCTCAAAAGGCTGTCCATTGGGCCCGATCAGTGTCGTATGAAGAGACTGATACATATTGGGCTTCGGCATGGCGATATAATCCTTGAACCTGCCCGGGATGGGCTTGTACATCTCGTGGATAACGCCCAGGGCGCCGTAGCAGTCTTTCACCGTGTCCACAAGGATACGCACGGCAAAAAGATCGTAGATCTGATCGATGGTCTTGTCCTGATTGACCATCTTTTTGTATATGCTGAAAAAATGCTTGATCCTTCCGTCCACCTGGGATTTGATCCCGGCGTCGTCCATGTGCTGCTTTACCTGACGGACAATACTGTTGACGAATTCTTCTCTTTCACTTTTGCGGAGGGCGATCTTGTCAACCAGATCATAGTACACTTCCGGTTTCAGATATTTCAGAGACAGATCGTCCAGCTCCACCTTGATCTTTGAAATACCGAGACGCATGGCGATCGGGGCATAGATATCCATGGTCTCCCTTGCCTTCTCCAGCTGTTTTTCCGGCTTCATATACTGGAGCGTTCTCATGTTGTGCAGCCGGTCCGCCAGCTTGATCAGGATCACGCGGATGTCCTTCGCCATGGCGAGGAACATCTTCCGCAGATTCTCCGCCTGCAGCTCCACCTTGTCCTTGGAATAGTTCAGCTGTCCCAGTTTGGTTACCCCGTCCACAAGAAGGGCTACCTCGGAACCGAATTCCTTCTCCACTTCCTCATAGGTCATCCAGGTGTCCTCCACAGCGTCATGGAGAAGCCCTGCAACAATGGTCTCTTTGTCAAGTTCCAGATCCGCCAGGATGATAGCGACGCAAAGGGGATGAATGATATAGGGTTCTCCCGATTTTCTCTTCTGATCCTTATGCGCTTCCCTGGCCACCTCATAGGCCTTCTGTATCATGGAAATGTCTGCGGATGGATGATATTTTCTCACACTGGAGATCAGTTCCTGATACAGATCTTCCGGACTGGTGAAATCGCTCATGGATTTCACCGCTGCGTCCGCCCGCTGTACAGATTTCAGCTTTTCCTGCTCCTCCTGTACGGGGCTGCTTTCCACTTGTACATCTTTCCTCGTCTCTTCCATTATCTCCCACCTGCCTGATATCACATCATCTGGTCACAGTTATTTTCCCTCATAACGGATTACAGAATCCACATTATATCCCTTGAGCTTCTCACGTCCCTTCAGGCCCTCAAGTTCCATAAGAAAAACGATCTTCACAACCTCTCCGCCCAGTCTCTCGATCAGCTTCACCGCCGCCTCGACTGTGCCGCCTGTAGCGATCAGGTCGTCCACAACCGCAACTTTCTGGCCCGGTTTGATCGCGTCCTTATGGATTTCGATCTCCTCACTTCCATATTCCAGATCATATGTCTGAGAGATCGTCTCACAGGGAAGCTTTCCTTTCTTGCGCACAGGCACGAAAGCCTTGTGAAGATTATAGGCAATGGGAACTCCAAACATAAATCCTCTGGATTCCAGTCCCACGATGACGTCCAGATCCATATCATTCAGATACGACTGCATGGAATCTATGGCAAGATTCAGTCCGTCGGCGTCCTGAAGAATGCTGGTAACGTCGCGGAAAATCACTCCCGGTTCCGGAAAATCCGGAATACTCCTCACATATTCTTCTAGTTTCTTCATTGTTCCGTACCTCCGCATTGATATAATCCAAGGCCCGCTGACACGGGCTCCAATATACATGAAATCTTAATAAGTATAGCACTTTTCAGTTCCGGAATCAATGCAAAACCCGTCAGGGTATGCTAAAAACCGCCCTTTTTCACGGTCAGCAGTAATTCCTGATCACAATCTGAAGAGTTTCTCTTCCCTGATATACGTTGATCTCCGGATAGTATGTAACAGAAACTGTCTCATGTCCGGAGACATAGCCGGCAAATTCTTCCGCCTGTCCAAAATACACAGCTTCTACAGCGGTCCCTTCCGGATCCATGAGTGTCATTTTCGCCACATTATGATTCTTGCCAAGAATTCTGAGATTTAAAACTCTTAGTCCTTTCTGAGCGAAAAGCGGTTTCGTATTGCCTTTTCCGAAAGGTTCAAGAAGAGACAGTTCTTCGATCAGTTTTCTGGAAATATAGGATACCGGCATGGGAACGTCTATGGTGACTTTCGGGGTAAGCATTTCTTCTGTCAGAGTGCAGCATTCGTTGATCCGGCGCCGGAATACTTCCACATTTTCCTCTTTCAGGGAAAGTCCCGCCGCCATGGGATGGCCTCCGAACTGTTCCAGAAGATCGCCGCATTTTACAAGCTCGTCATACATGGAATATGTCTCGATGGAGCGGCCGCTGCCCTTGACTCCCCCGCTGCCCCTTGTAAGCACAAATGCCGGCTTATAATACTTTTCCCGGATCCTTCCCGCAATGATCCCGGCGAGACTTTCGTGACAGTCCGGAAGAAATATAACCAGTACCCTGTCGTTTTTGAGATCTGTACCTTCCACCAGTCGTTCCGCCTCTTCTTTTCCCTGCTCCGTCAGGGCTTTGCGGCTCTGGTTGAGGGCGAGAAGATCTCCCGCATTTTTCGCCGCGCTGTCACTGTCCGTCTCGCAGAGCAGCTTCAGGGAACGGGCCGCCGTATCCAGGCGTCCGCTGGCGTTGATACAGGGGCCCAGGACAAACCCTACATGATAGGCGGTTATCCTGCTCCCTTCCAGCCCGTTTGCCGCGATAAGGGCTCTGAGCCCTTTGTTGGCAGTATGGGGAAGTCTCTTTAGGCCTTCTTTTACGATGATCCTGTTTTCTCCCTGAAGATCCATCACATCCCCCACAGTGGCGATGGCTGCGATCTCGGCAAATTCCAGGATTTCTTCCTCCGGGATCCCGTTCTTTTCGTACAGCGCCCAGATCAGTTTCCAGGCGACCGCCGCGCCGCAGAGCTTTTTATTTGGATATAAACAGACAGGCAGCCTGGGATCGATCACCGCGTCCGCGGGAGGTATTACCCACTCTCGTCCGCTTTCCGTATCCCTGTACGGAACCTCATGGTGATCTGTAACGATCACAGTCATCCCGTACTTTTTTGCCTCCGCGATTTCATCGGCGGCGGATATCCCGTTATCACAGGTCACGATGGTATCAATATGATCCTCTTTCGCCTGTTCGATCAGCTGACGGTGGATCCCGTAACCGTCCTTCACCCGATCCGGAATATAGGTATCCACATCCGCCCCCAGACGTTTCAGCCCTTTCAGCAGGATATATGTGGCCGATACGCCGTCTATATCATAATCGCCGATGATCCTGATCCTGGCTCTGCGGGCGGTTTTCTCTGAAAGGATATCCACCGCCGTGTCCATATCCCTCAGAAGCCAGGGCGACGGCAGATCTTTCAGTGTACCGTACAGATAGGTACGGATATCTTCCATCTCCACAACATCTCTGTTCCTGATCAGTCTGGCAATCACAGGATCGATCCCGAACTTCCCGGCAATTTCCTGAAAATCTGCCCTTTTGGCCGTCACAACCCACTTTTCCATAATTCCTCCTGATAAACAGTAATCCCGGGACAAAATCCGTGCCCCGGGATGCTGGTTCATATTATTCAGACTTTTCTTCCTGAGAAGGGTCTTTCGCAGCCGCTTCCCGCGCCAGCCGCTCCGCAACTCTCTTACGTTTTTTCTTTTTGGGCTGGTTCTTACTGTTTTTTCTTCCCTGAGTGCTGCCGCTCTTATCTTCTGAGGCAGCCGTATTCCCGCCTGTCAGCGCGCCTGCCGGTGCTCCGGCCAGTGCGGCCGTCTGAGTACCCGCTTTTGTGAAGTGGCGTTTCATTACCAGCCACAGCGGACCGGTAATACATACAGATGAATATGCTCCGCATACGATACCTACCATAAGAGGTGCCGCGAATTCCTTAATGGAGGATACTCCCATCACATAGAGAACCGCCACCATGATAAAGGTTGTCAGCGATGTATAAATACTTCTTGTAAGCGTCTGGGTGATACTGTTGTTCACGATCTCAGCCAGATCCGTCCTGCTCTGTCCTTCGTGAAGGTTCTCACGGATACGGTCAAAGATAACGATCGTGGCGTTGATGGAATATCCAAGGATCGTCAGCATAACGGCGATAAAGGTATTTCCCACAGATGTTCTGGAAATCGCGTAGAACGCGAATACTACCAGCACGTCGTGGAGAAGCGCCAGAACCGCGCTGCTGGCAAAACGGATATCCTTGAACCGGAACCAGATATAGATCAGCATACATACCGCAGCTATCGCAACCGCCACAAGAGCGTCTCTTCTCATCTCAGCGCTTACAGTTCCGGAGATACTTTCTGTGGAAATCAGAGTCTCATCTACGTCAAAATTCTCCACCATGGCCTGATTCAGAGCCTCGCGCTCCTCCTGGGAAAGGGTACGGGTCTTGATCACGACCTGATTGGTCCCCACCACCTTGGTGGGCTGCACGTTCTTGTCCCCTGTTACTTTCCCCACTACAGGCGTCACTTCTGAGTCGATCTGTTTGATGTCCATATCCTCGTTAAAGGTAACCGTTGTCGCCGTACCGCCGGAGAACTCCAGGCTGTAATTCAGCACGCTGCCTTTGGATACATTGTTGATCAGCATCGCCGCCGGTCCGGAAAGGATCAGGAGGATGGAGATCAGGAAGAACAGTTTCCTTTTTCCCGCAAAGTTAAACGCCTTGCGCTCTTTGGCTCTTCCATAAAATTTTTCATCCTGAACGCCCACCGCATACAGCGCGTTTACCACGAATCTGGAGATCACAAGGGCCGTAAACATGGATACCACGATACCGATGGCCAGAGTGTATGCAAATCCTTTTACTGTTCCGGATCCCAGCCACATCAGTACGAAAGCGGCGATCAGCGTAGTGATATTTCCGTCAAAGATCGCGGAAAAAGCCTTGGAAAATCCGGCTTTGATCGCTCCCCTCACAGAAATCCCCGCCGCGATCTCCTCTTTGATGCGGGCGTATATGATCACGTTGGCGTCCACCGCCATACCGATACCCAGAATGATACCCGCGATACCGGGCAGTGTCAGTGTAATGTCAAAGGCGTTGAGTACGATCAGCACAATGGCTGTATAGAGGATCAGGGCAATACCTGCCACAACGCCGGGAACGCGGTATACGATGATCATCAGCAGGATCACCAGCACAAGACCGATCCCGCCCGCGATCACACTGGTGGTGATAGCTTCCTCGCCAAGCTGGGCCGCTACCACACTGGAACGCAGTTCCTCCAGTTCCAGGCTCAGTGAACCGATACGGATATAGGAAGCAAGGTTCTGCGCTTCCTCCACATCAGCCATTCCGTTGATCTGCGCCTGTCCGCCGGTAATCGCTTCCTGAACGGTAGGCGCGCTCAAGATCTCGTCGTCATAGACAATGGCGATCTGGCTTCCCACATTATTCTCTGTCGCTTCCGCGAATTTCTCTGATCCCTCGTCTGTAAGGATCAGATTTACCGCGTATTCTCTGCTGCTGCCGTCCTGATTCTGGTAGGCGCCGCCTTCCGCGTCCGCCACGTCCGTTCCTTCCAGCACAACAGAACCGGCTTCCCGGATCTCGTCCAGACTTCTGGAAAGCACATATGTTGTTCCGTCATACTCAAAGTTCGTATTGCCATCCGCGTCTGTCTGCTCAATAAAGCACAGTGATCCCGGTTTTCCGAGATCATTCAGGATCTGGTCCGCGTCTGTCACTCCGGGAATCTCTACCGTGATACGGTTGCTTCCCTCCTGATACGCCTGAGCTTCCGTGCTGTACTGTTCTACACGCTTTTGCATCTTATAGACAGTATCTTTCATATCCTCGCTGTCAGGATTTTCTTCTTTCGCCTGATATGTAATGCTGACGCCGCCCGCCAGATCAAGACCTGTTTTGATATTCTTTGCAGATCCTGTTCCGGTAGATCCGATGCCAAATCCCGCCGTATAACACAGGAAGGCTGTGATGATCACAGTCAGCACCAGTACCGCGATTCCTCTGTTTTTCTTCATGGTCTATCCCTTCTTACTTTCATTATTCAGCCAAAGCGGCTTTTATCATGATCGCGCACTCCACTCGTTTCCGCTGAAGTTCGCATCCGATCTCATAACTGCCTTTAATATCGTTCTGGAAATGCCATGCGTTCGCCGCGCATCCGCCGCTGCAGTAAAATCTCGCGAAGCACTCCCGGCAGTCCTTCTTGGTATAAACGTTGCAGTCCTTAAATTCATCCTTCACTGCGGGACGGGTAATTCCTTCGTCCACATTTCCCATAAGGAACTTTTCTTCTCCCACGAACTGATGGCAGGGATAAAGATCGCCCCATGGGGTCACCGCAAGATATTCCGTGCCGGATCCGCATCCGGAAAGCCGTTTGTACACACACGGGCCTCCGGTAAGATCGATCATGAAATGGAAGAAATTAAATCCCTTTCCCTCTTTTTCTCTTCTGATCATCTCTCTGGCAAGAATATCGTATTCCTCCAGGATCTTCGGAATATCTTCTTTCCGGATGGCATACTCTTCCGTATCCGCCGCCACCACAGGCTCTACAGAAATCTGTTTGAATCCCAGATCCGCAAGATGGAGCACATCCTTCGAGAAATCAAGATTATGGCGGGTAAAGGTACCTCTCACATAATAATTCTCCTGATTTCTGGATTCCGCGAATTTAATGAACTTCGGCATAATGAGATCGTAGCTTCCCGCGCCTTTGCGGAACGGCCTCATATAATCGTGAACTTCTTTCCGCCCGTCAACGCTGAGCACCACGTTGGACATTTCCCTGTTACAGAATTCCATCACTTCGTCGTTAAGGAGCACGCCGTTGGTAGTCAGTGTAAAACGGAATTTTTTATTATGAGCTTTCTCCTGCTCTCTTCCGTAACGTACAAGTTCTTTTACAACATCCCAGTTCATCAGAGGCTCGCCGCCGAAGAAATCCACTTCCAGGTTTCTTCTGGAACCGGAATTGGCGATCAGAAAATCAAGAGCTTTCTTCCCCGTCTCAAAAGACATCAGCGCGCGCCTTCCGTGATATTCTCCCTCCTCGGCGAAACAGTAACGGCAGGCAAGGTTACAGTCATGCGCAATGTGAAGACAAAGGGCTTTCACCACCGTCTGGCGGTTTTTGGTAAACTCATCAATGGCATTTTCATAAATGTCCTTTGTAAAGAGCATCCCCTCTTCTTTCAGTTTCTCACATTCTGCGGCAGAAGTCCGGATCTCCTCCGGGCGGAATCTGCCGCCGAGCTTCTCCACGATTTCATCAGCAGAAAGTCCCTCTTCAATATACGGAAGCGCTTCATAGGTGACCGTATCCACCAGATGAATACATCCGCTGTTAATGTCCAGAACAATGTTATACCCATTGCTCTGATATCTGTGAATCAGACTCATGTCTTCAAAATCCTTTCATTTGTCAGTTTTGGCTTTTAAACTGCGTACAGGATATCCTGATCTGTACAGCATAAGAATAAGCAGCGGATTTCACCCCGCTGCTTAACTGTTCTTCTGTCCTGCGCTTATTTATGCTCGCAGCTCTGATTTCCTACTGTACAGGAAGTCTTACATGCTGACTGGCAGGAAGTCTGGCACTCGCCGCATCCGCCTTTCTTAACAGTGTTCTGTAAGTTCTTTGTATTTAAGGTTTTGATATGTTCCATGCTATAGTCCTCCTTATGTATCGTTATCTCCGGATAGTATAGCATATTTTTCCGGTAAATAAAAGAGTTTTTTTACTGCCGGGCTTCCACATTTTCACGCAAGCATACCGCCCAGCGCGCCGCCTCCCAGACACATACAGAATGTGGTGATAAGATGCTGAAAAGACATATCCCATTTTCCCTGCACTACAAATGATGCCGCTGCAAGCAGGATAAAATAAGTCAGCCCTGTCAGGATCCCCCAGAAATATTTATCCCGGCGCATCAGCTTTCCTGCCATAAAACCGCCGGCGAAACAGGAGGCCACGTATATCGCCACTATACCGGCGGCTGCCGGAGCCCTGCCAAGATCCAGCTGGAATACCAGAAAAGCCAGAAGGAAAAGGAATGCTCCTGTAATCGCGTAAGCCAGAAACAGGGATTTTAAAATCGTTTTTAATTTCATAAAACACCCCTCCCGTTAAAATATATGGGAGGGGTGTTTTTCATATTACATCTGATTTATTTTTTTCTTTTTCTGAGATATATGATCACAACAATAATCACAACCGCCGCCACAGCAAGAACTACAAACGGTGCGATCGGTGTGGTATCGCCGGTATTCACGGCATCTGTGGATTCGCCGCTGCTGTCCGTGTTCTCATTAGCGCTGTCCTGACTGCTTCCATCAGTATTTCTGCTGTCCGTACTTCCAGCGCTGTTTCCAGAAGATGCGGACGGGGTAACAGTACCAGAAGATGCACTGTTTCCATTATCTCCATCAGAAGATGACGGGGCAGGCGTCGCTGTTGCAGCCGGCGTTGTTTCATATCCGTCCGTTGCGATTTCTTCACCTACCAACGGTTTGCTTCCCGCAATGCCGAAAGGACTGAAAGAATGTGTGCTGAATACCATCGTGCTTCCGTTCACGCTGGGTACAATAGTCTCCATTGCACCGTTGTCCAGAAGATGCTCAATCGTATATTCATATCCCTCTTTCACAGGAACCGTCACACTGATATATTCGCCGTCTGGAATCTCATATTCTGTGTTATTCTTCAGATCCCACAGTTCAAATTCGTAGGATTTGAAAATATTTGCTTCATTTTCGTTGGTAAATTCATAATCCTCGCCGCTGGTGGCACGGAACTGTACATACCAGGGAAGATTGATGCCTGACACATAAATGCCGTTGCAGCTATGGTTGGCTTCCGCCATTGCGGCCGTCTCTTCTTCTGTAAATTCTTCTTCCTCTTCCACCTGGACAGGACGGTCATCCGTCTCTTCTTCCTCACGGTCGAAGATATCTTCCGGTGTTACAGTAGGTGTCGGCGTCGCTGTCACGGTGGCTTCCGGTGTTACGGTAACCCCGGGAACTTCCTCTGTATCGGATTCTTCTGTTTCAGCAGGCGTTACTGTCGGTTCAGGTGCTTCCTCTCCGCCGGGTGTTACCTCTGCGTCAGCTTCTTCTGTCTCCTCACCTGTCTCTGTTTCCGCCTTATCTTCTTCTGTTCCTTCTTCCTCTGTCCCGGCAGGCGTTACTGTCGGTTCAGGCTTTTCCTCTGCACCAGGTGTTGCCTCTGCGTCAGGCTCTTCTGTCTCCTCACCTGTCTCTGTTTCCGCCTTGTCTTCTTCTGTTCCGTCTTCTTCCGTTTCAGCAGGCGTTACTGTCGGTTCAGGTTTTTCCTCTGCACCAGGTGTTGTCTCTGTTTCAGGCTCTTCTGTCTCCTCACCTGTCTCTGTTTCCGCCTTGTCTTCTTCTGTCACGTCTTCTTCCGTTTCAGCAGGCGTTACTGTCGGTTCAGGCGTTTCCTCTGCACCAGATGTTGCCTCTGCGTCAGGCTCTTCTGTCTCCTCATCCGTCTCTGTTTCCATCCACTCTCCATTGCTTCCGGAATCATCCTGAGATTCCTCTTCGGACCACTCCTCTTCATTCTCCTGGGATTCATTGTCCAGTCCGTTGACAACAACCGTCACTGTACCGTAAATGGCGTCAGAAACGCCGTCCCAGCCTGAGATCTTCGCAAGATCCGCTGAATTATAGGGACGGAACACGACATCATAGGACTGTACTCTCTCAGAGGGAACACTGGAACTGTTCACCCATGACAGCGTTCCATAATCGCTGCCCGGAAGGGATATCTCAGAAAGGGGAACCGGCTGGTCAATCGTTACATTATCCGGAATCAGGCTGCTGACCTGGATCTGTGTACTGTCGCCATGTACAGAAGCCGGCTGTATCTGCCCGGCCAGCAGGGCCGCGCTCAGTGCTGCAGCGGCAAAAAACTGTACATTCCTCTTTCTGTTGTTTCTTTTCCTCATCATATCCACACCTCTGTTTATATTCAAACAATCTGATTATCTATCATTCGACTTTTAATATATCAAAGCTTTATCGTTTTGTAAATATTTTGTAACATTTTATTTCTTTTTACGACGCCCATATTATAACACAGTTCCCTTTTTTTCGACACCCCTAAAATAATATTTCTTCGATAATACATCTCTTTATTGATTATCATTTTTTATCCATCATAAGCGAGAATTGTCTGATAATTCTTGTCGCTTCACCGGTAACAGCGTCAACTCCCAGTTCCGTCTGATTCCAGTTGCTTTTCGTGATCCCATCGGGAAAAGAAGGGCAGACAAGGAATTCTGTCTCCGGATAGACATACTGAAAATACATCAGGACGCGCCGCGCGTGATGGGATTTGCAGCAGAGAATGGCCTTTTTTACGGATAACCCGGCCTTTTCGGTAACCTCCCTGGAAAAAAGAGCGTTTTCATACGTATAGGTCGCCCTGTCTTCCCTTAAGATATCTTCCGGCTTTACCCCGTTTTTTACCAGAACATCCCGGAGAAATTCCCATTCTGTCTCATAAGATCCATGATATTTCTCCTTTTCGGAAAGTACCCCGCTGAAACGGCCCGTGGTGATACTGTATTTCCCGCTTGGCAGGACGGCAGGCGCATAACCTTCTCTGTAAAGTTCAGCCGCTTTTTCCGCCATATGGGGGTAACCGTTGCCCGGAACAAATATGATATCCGCCTTTTCCGGTCTGTTTTCAACAAAAATAAATTCCTCTGTTTTTTTCAAAAAATCATTATAATCCATTGTACACTCCTGCTCCCCTACTTTGTAACTATTACTGTACTGTATCCCTCGTCTCTCAGACGCTGTTCCATATTTACGGCATTCCCCAGCTGCTGAAACGCTCCTGCCTGCACTTTGTACAGATCATTCTGATGGAGAAGATACGCCGGATATCCCTGATCCATCAGCTGATACAGCATACGGTCCGCGTTTTCCCTGTTTTGGAAAGCTCCGGTCTGCACGCGGTAATAAACCGGCGCCTCTATGGTTTCCTCCGTCAACGTGCCGAGGATCGCTCCGGCGATACTCTGTGCGGTTTCTTTTAAGTTTTCGTCATACAGATCATTATCACCGTCAGAATTTATAAATCCGGTTTCCACAAGAAGCGCCGGCATTTTGGTTCTGCGAAGGACCACAAGCCCGGGCCGTTCCTTCACTCCCAGCTCCCTGAAACCAAGTTCGCCCAGAGCGCCTACGATATTTTCCGCCATGTCGAATTTGATCCCGTTCTTATCGTAGACCAGAACTTCCACTCCTTCATACTGATTATCGGACGGACTGCTGTTCCTGTGAAAAGAAATAAAATAATCGGCTCCCGACTCGTTTGCAAGCCTTGCCTTTTCAAAAGGCGTCTGATAAACGTCGGTGGTCCTTGTATAGACCACATCGATTCCGTTCTCTTCCAGGATCTTCCCTACTTCCAGGGTAAGCTCCAGATTATCGTCTTTTTCCTGCCGTCCCTTGTAGACGGCCCCCGGATCTGTTCCTCCATGTGCAGGAAGCAGTCTGCGCAAAACGCACAGACTGCTTCCCTGTTCCGGGTATGATATTCTGAGCAAATCCCATACTCCGGCGTTATGAATTTTTCATTACTACGTTCTGCACAGTGTCGGCCACATGCTCGCAGGCATCCGCGCAGTTTTCCATGTAATTATAAATCTCTCTCCAGGCGATGATCTTAAGCGGATCCGGCTCTGTTTCATGAAGCTTTCTCATGCTGGAGACAAAGAGACGGTCTGCTTCCTCCTCAAGTTCATTGATGCGGATGATCCTCGACTTAAGGGTTTTGGAATGACGGAAATCAGCGAAATCTTTCATCATATTCTTCATTTCCTCACAGCATCTGGACACCACGTCCATCAGTTCCACCGCGTCCTCATGGATTTCCTGAACATTATTGATATAAAGGCGGAGCAGGACGTCCTCCAGCTTATCAACCACCTCGTCGATATTGTCTCCCAGAGAAGCGATATCTTCTCTCTCAATGGGAACGATAAACGCTCTCGCCAGATTGTCCATGATCTGATGTCTTTTTTGATCCGCCGTATGTTCAACCTTATGAATCTCATCCATACACTTACTGATATCTTCCGGTCTGAAGTTTTCCAGGGAACGCTTCAGCAGCTGGGCAGCCTCGCAGGAAGCCTCCGCGCTTTCGATAAATTTCTCAAAATAGAACATATCCTGTTTCTTTGACATTGTTTAATCCTCCGTAATTTAAAAGATGTACATAAAAAGCTTGGCCATTACAAAACTGATCAGTCCGCATCCCGGGAAGGTAAAGATCCATGTGAGCATCATATCCTTGACAACCGAAAAGTTAATTGCCGAAAGACGTCTCACCGCGCCCACACCCATAATAGAACTTGTCTTCGTATGTGTGGTGGATACCGGGATACCAAATACGCTGGAAAGCAGAAGGCAGAAAGCTCCCGCAAGGTCTGCGGCAAATCCTTGATATTTCTCAAGTTTAACCATATCCATACCTACGGATTTAATAATCTTCTCTCCGCCGACGCTGGTTCCCAGAGCCATGACAACACTGCAGAGCAGCATCAGCCAGACCGGGATCTGCATGCCTGAAACTTCATTCTGTCCGTTGGAAAAAGCGATCCCCAGAAACAGAACGCCGATAAATTTCTGGCCGTCCTGCGCACCGTGCATGAAACTCATAGCCGCCGCACCGACAATCTGCGCATAGTTAAAGAACCCGTTGGCTTTCCGGCGGTCAAGATTCTGACATAAAACAGTAAGCAGTTTACAGATCACCCAGCCGCTGGCAAAACCGAGAGCAAGGCTGAGAACAAGACCGTAAAGGACCTTGACCCACTCGCCCATATTAACGCCGCCGATTCCCTGCTGGATAGCGATCGCCGCTCCCGTAAGACCTGCGATCAGGCTGTGGCTCTCACTGGTGGGAATACCGAAAACAGAAGCACCCACACTGTATACCACAATAGAAAACAGGGCCGCGCACAAGGCGATCATCGCGTCGTTGGTGCTGGTCCCGAAATCCACCATGTTGCTTATGGTGGACGCAACGGCACTGTTGATATTGGTCATTACAAATACTCCGAGAAAATTGAAGGCCGCGCTCATCCAGATAGCGCTGCGTACCCCCATACATCTGGTAGTCACACAGGTGGCAATGGCATTGGGCGCATCTGTCCATCCGTTTACAAAAATAACTCCCAGAGTCAGAAGCGTTGTGATACAGAGCGCAGGATTAGACGTAATCTGCTGCCAGAAATATGAAAATGATATGTCCATTAAATTTTATCTCCCTGTATTTTAATTATAGTGATTCCTCAAACCTGTCAATATTGTTTACCTTTCCGATCACTACCATGATATCATCCGGCTGCAGGCGGTAGGACGGCGAGATTTCAATATTTGTAGTCCTGTCATTCTCAATCGCAATAATGTTCAGGTTGTATTTCGGACGGATTCCCAGTTCCTCAATACTGTGGCCGATAATCTTATCCGAAATCCTGATCTGACGTATCTCCACACTGTTGTCCAGAGATACATAATCGAGGAAGTTCCTGGAAACCAGCCTTTTGCCGAGGCGAAGAGCCATATCTCTTTCGGGATAGACAACTTCCGCGCCGATCTTCTTCAGCACAGCTCCCTGCTCTTCGCTGATGGCTTTCGCGATTACTTTGGGAACGCCCAGCTCCACCACTCTCATGGTCGTGAGGATGGAAATATCCACCTTCTCGCCAATGCAGACGATCACCACATCGCAGTTCTGTAACCCGATCTCTCTCAGGGTTTCCAGACTCAGATCATCTGATACAAAAGCATACTCCGTATACTGGCGCACCTCTTTGACCTTGCTCTCGCTCCGGTCCACGACGATTACCTCCTTGCCGGCCTCGGCCAGAGAAATCGCAAGCGCCGTACCGAAACGGCCCAGTCCGATGATTCCAAAAGAAGTGGCTTCATTATTCTTTTTCATTTTATTTACCTGTATGTGTCCTGCACATATTTCCTTTCTGAATAAATATTCTTATCTTATCAGCCGATAGATACTGTTTCCTCCGTGAAATGAGCACGGGGTTCCGGATGATCGATCCACATGGACAGAAGCGTAACCGCGCCAAGTCTTCCGATAAACATGATCAGGATAATCACCAGCTTGCTTCCGTCGCACAGATCCGGCGTGATTCCGGTGGAAAGTCCCACGGTACCAAACGCGGAGACCACCTCAAACAGAACCTGCATAAAACTGTACTGCGGATCCATGACGCAAAGCAGGAAACTTCCCACACACACCACCGACATGGATAAAAGTGTGATGATGGAAGCGCTGGCTACCGTTCCCCTGGAAATCGCCCTGCGGAACGCGCCTACCTGTTTCTTATTGAACATGGCTCTCGCTTCCTGGAGCAGGACGAAAAATGTAGTCGTCTTGATACCTCCACCGGTAGATCCCGGGGACGCGCCGATAAACATAAGCACGCAGAGCACAAACAGTCCGGCATTGGTAAAGCTTCCAATGGGATATGTGGAAAATCCCGCCGTTCTGGCTGATACGCTGTGGAAAAAGGCGCCCAGCCAGGTAACGTCCTCCGTCGCTTTCAGAAGAAGCGTTCCGACAACCAGAAGCACTGCCGTTGTGGTAATGACGATCTTGGAATGCAGCATCAGTTTTTTGAATCTTCTGTTGCTGATAATGTCGCGGATTACCAGGAATCCCAGACCGCCGAAAATGATCAGGATACAGGTGATCATATTCAGAAGCACATTGTCCCTGTACGGGATCAGGTTCTGAAGTCCTCCCAGAATATCGAAGCCCGAGTTGTTAAAGGCTGCGATAGAATGGAAGATACTGATACCCAGTGCATGTACAGGCGGATAATCCTGTACAAATACAATAAAACTCAGTACTGCGCCGGCGCCCTCGAAACACAGTGTCGTGAGAAGCACCGCCTTGATCAGTTTAACGATACCCTTATAACTGTTGACGTTCAGCGCCTCGCTGACCATGACTCTGGTCTTTATGCTGACACGTTTCTTGATCGCAAGCATGAATCCCACGCCCACAGAAGTCACTCCCAGACCTCCGATCTGGATCAGCGCCGCAACGACGCCCTGCCCGAAGGGGGTGAAATGATCCGCTGTATCAATCGCGATCAGACCTGTCACACAGACCGCGCTGGTAGATGTAAACAGCGCGTCAATGGGTCTTACCGTTACGCCGTCCCTTACAGATACCGGCAGGAGCAGGATCAGAGCTCCCAGAATAATCACTGTGGCGAAACCCAGAGTGATCAGACGTCCGGGCGGCTGTTTCTTAAGTCCGTTTATGAAATTTTCGAATATTGTTTTCATTTTTTTATGTCCTTGCTGTCTTACTAATCACTTTTTATTATGTTCACGCAAAAACAGCATATCCATTTTTGCCGTCCTTTTTGAACAGGATCAGTAATTCCCGCAAAAAACGGGCGCAAAGAAATATAGCAGGCTGAAAGCAGGCAAAAAAACGCTCCTCTCTGGGAACATTAAGCAGCCGCCTCCTGCTCACAAGAACTGTCAGAACAGCAAAACCCAAAAGTCCGTTGGAAAACGGACGCTTCGCCAGCCTGGCAGGTCCCACATACAGTATCAGTGGAAAATTCGCCACCGCCTCAGTCTCTGATATATAACAGAGCGAAAGGTCATCATCTTCTCCGCCGTCAGATCCCGGCAACGCGGTGTCTTCTGTCATTACAGCTTCTTTCGGACAGAACACGGCATTGTCCGTTATCAGTAAACAGAGCACAGCCAGCATGCAGACAAGTATCAGGCTGTGATGAAATTTCCCGTTCACAGTATTTTCTCCTTTCCGTCAATTATCTAAAAAATAACATCACCTCACCTATTTGTCAATACTGGTTCTTTCGCCTTCCGTAAACCCACAGTTTCCTTCGTCCGCCGCAAACCGGTAATAAATTTTCAACTGTCTCTTATCCTGTACTTCAATTCTGCTGATCATTTTCAACACAATATCTCTTTTCAGGGCGCCCGTCCGGATACGGGTCTTCAGATCCTCCGCAGCAGAACCTGAGGCCGCGTATTCTGCCGCGCACGGAACGGTTCTGTCTCCTCTTTCTTTTTGAAGACTTTGCAGCCTGAATGTGTATAATTCCGTTTTTTTCTCATAATCAGCGCGGCAGGACAGAAATTCCTCCCTGGTAAGCAGGCCCTCCCTGTAGTCTTCGTATACATGGCGGCCGAGTCTCCTTACTTTTTCAAGGTCTTTTCTGAGCCGGTTCTCCTCCATGCCGTCACGCCCTGCGTCTTCATTCATCATACGTCGGATCTCATCTCTGTACGATCCCGCGCAGTCCAGCAGAGTGCAGAGGTCGGCCTTCACCGCCTCCTCCAGGATCCTGAAATCCGTCCTGTGAGGACTGCAGAAAACCCGCCCGTTCCGTTTGTATGTTCCACAGTACAGCACGGCCGCACTGCTTCCGTCCGCTCTGCGCCAGCTGTTCCGTATCATGGAACTTCCGCAGGTTCCGCATCTGGCCAGCCCGGCAAAAACATTTCGCACAGACACAGCGCTATAACTTCTCCGGTTCACTGTCATCTGCTCCTGGACAGTCTTCCAAAGTTCTCTGTCTATAAGAGGCTCATGAGTGTTCTCCACACGGATCCAGTCGCAACGGGGCACGGCCCTCTGACACCCCCGCATCTTCTGGGTCTTTTTCCCCTGCACCATGGTTCCGGTATACATCTCATTGCGCAGAATCTGATGGACCGCTGAATACGTCCAGCCCCGTCCCGGAATTTCTCCGGGATTACAGTAATTCTCGCCCTTCAGCCTTTTGTATGCGGAAGGCGAGGGAACCGACTCCCTGTTAAGCGTTTTTGCGATCTCCGACTTGGACATTCCGTCTGCGTAAAGTAAAAAAATCCGCCTTACTATCCCCGCAGCATAAGGATCCGGCGCCAGCCTGTTCCCTGCTCCGGGACATTTCCTGTAACCGTAGCAGGCAAATGCTCCCACAAATTCGCCGGCTTCCTGTTTTGCCTTTACTGCGGCATGTATTTTTACAGAAATGTCCCGGGCGTACTGCTCGTTAAAAATATTTTTCAGCGGAAGGAGTAGATCATAGGACTTTTCCCTGCTGTCAATGTCATCGATAAGAGAAATAAAACGAACACCTTTTCCGGGAAAATATTTTTCCAGATATCTTCCTGTCTCAATATAATCTCTTCCGAACCTTGAAAGGTCCTTAACGATCACACAGTTTACTTTTTTATCTTCAATGTCCCGGATCATACGCCTGAATCCGGGTCTTTCAAAGCTCGTTCCCGAATAACCGTCGTCCACGTAAACGTCCCGGACCGTTATTTCAGCGTTTCTTTCAACAAATCCAAAAAGCAGCTTCTTCTGATTCCCTACGCTGTCGCTCTCTTCTTTATCCCCGTCCTCCCTGGAGAGACGGATATAGAGCGCCGCCCGGTAGAGAGCCGATGAAAAAGCCTCTTCTGTTCCGCCGCCGTATCGAAATGCCGAAGCGCCGCTCATCTTCCCGCCCCGGTTTCCGCTTCTGTGAAATGCTTCTCCCGATCCCCACATCCGTCTGCCGGATCCATTCCGCCGTTTTCTCCGGCAGAAGCAGACAATCCGCCATAACTTCTATATATATAGGAAATCATTTCTCCGGCTGTGATCTCTCCGAGAAAAATCCTCTCGATTCTGTATGGTTCCTGCGGTCTTTCCTTCATATTCTGTCCCCTTTCTTTCCTGATACAGTAGAAACAATACCCGGTCATTCAGGATGTTTTCTGATGACAGAATATGCCGCAATTCCTGTCCATTATGCTGATTCAGAGAAAAATCTGCGCAGACTGTTTCCTCCATGTCCCGCGTCAAGCATAATTTTGTACGCCATCGCCAATTCCTCCCTGCATTACTTTTATAGGTTATTTATAATATATGCCGCTTCCCTGATTACGCGCAGTATCAAAATCCCGCGGTTCATTCTTCCGGATACGTACCCTGATGTTCACCGGAAAGCGCGCACATGGCAAAGGTTCCGCTCTCCCTGTCGTAGCGGTAAATATTAAGAGTCAGAAAATCTTCCGGCGGCGTGGTCTCCCTCACAGTATCCGCCAGAACCAGTCTGAGATCTTCCGGATCAACGCATGACGCACGGTGTATCATAACTTCATGAATACTGGTAAACACCATGTAGAAACTGTCTTCCAGAAGAGCCGCGATCCTCTCCGCCACGCCGGGAAGGAAGACCGCCGCGGCGCCGTTCGTCCTCTTTGTAGTACTCAGGCAGTTCCCCATAACGCCTTTCCGGAGCGGATAATCGGACAACAGATTCATAAAGTTGTCGCCTTCATAGCTTTCGGAAAAAAGCATCTTCTCCCACTGGTAGATCCTGGGCGGAGAAAGAAAATAGGTGTTCACCAGCGCTTCGTCAAATACTTCGTCCCTGTCCTTCCCCCATCTTTCGAGCAGCGGCTCCCGTATCTTCATACTTGCCATACAGCCGGATACTTCTCCCATGCGGGCATAGAGCACCAGCGCAATATCACCCAGCCTCCTGTAAACCGCATTCTCCA
>DWXL01000089.1 GCA_019119235.1 Candidatus Blautia excrementigallinarum
TCTGTAAGACTGCTGCCTTCCAGATCTTTTTTCAGCTTTTCGCAGGCGCGGCGCGCCGCCTCTCCTGTGATCAGGGTCTGGCGTGATCCGGATGTAGTTCCGGAGTCCGGAGCGTTATACGTATTGGATGCGTCGTAATAAACCTGTTCCCGTTTAAGATCCAGCTGGGTACATACCATCTGCACCAGCACAGTGCCCAGCCCCTGGCCGATGCAGGACGCTCCGGAATGGATCTCCACTCTGCCGTCGTGGACATAAAGACGGCACCGTCCCCAGTCGGGGAGCCCCACACCTACGCCTGCGTTCTTCATGGCGCATGCGATTCCCGCATACGGACTGCTCTCATAGATATCCTTCACAGCTTCCAGCGTCTCCGCAAGGCCTGTGGATTCATCCACGATCTGGCCGTTGGGAAGTTCCTGTCCCGGACGGATAGCATTCCGGTAACGGATCTCCCAGGGAGAGAGCCCCACCACGCCCGCCATCTTCGTAAGAAGCATTTCCACCGCAAAACAGGTCTGGGTCACGCCGAATCCGCGGAAAGCTCCCGCCGGAGGATTATTGGTATAGTACGCCTTGCCGTCAATGTCAAAATTCTGATAGTTATAGGGACCGGAGGCATGGGTGCAGGCTCTCTGCAACACCGGACCGCCCAGCGAAGCATACGCCCCTGTATCGGCGATCACAGTGGCTTTGACCCCCTGTATAATGCCGTTCTCATCACAGCCCATGGTGAATTCCATATCCATGGGATGACGTTTGGGATGGATCAGGATACTCTCCGCCCTGGTAAGCTTCACCTTCACCGGGCGCTTTGTAAGATAGGCGATCATGGCCGCGTGATGCTGCACGGTCACATCCTCTTTTCCTCCGAAACCGCCGCCCACCAGCTTGTTGCGGACTTTCACCTTCTCTGCGGAAAGGCCCAGGAGCATCATGCATTCATGCTGGGTATCGTAAACGCCCTGATCGGCTGAATATATAAGGACTCCGTCCTCTCCGTCCGGCATTGCCACCGCGCATTCCGGTTCCAGAAAAGCATGCTCCGTCCAGGGAGTATGGAATTTCTCCGTCAGCACATGAGCGGAATTACGGATCGCCTCATCGGCGTCTCCTCTGTGCACATGCCAGTGCGCCATCAGATTGCCTTCGCTGTGTACTTTAGGCGCGTTTTCCTTCATGGCCTCCCATGGATCCCGCACCATTTCCAGTTCTTCATACTCTACTTCTACAAGTTTTTTGGCCTCTTCCAGGATTTCCGGCGTCTCAGCGGCCACAAGGGCGATGGCGTCGCCCAGATAATGAGTGATCTTTCCCACCGGGATCATACCGTCCCAGTCCTGTTTCAGATGTCCCACCTTCACGTCGCCCGGGATATCTTCTGCGGTAAACACCGCGACTACACCGGGCAGAGCTTTTGCTTTTTCTGTATGAATGGCTTTTACAAGGGCTCTCGGATATCTGGAGCGGACGGCGCTTCCGTAGATCATGCCATCCACTTCCATATCGTCAGGATATTCTCCATATCCCAGAACCTTTTCCCTGACATCCAGCCTTGGAACCCGGTCTCCCAGCTTCCACTCGTACTCTTTTTCAGGCGGAAGCCCTTCCCTTTTATATTTTGCCGCCAGAAGAATCCCGTCGATAATCTTCTTATAGCCGGTACACCGGCAGATGTTGTTCTTTATGGCATTGGCCGCCTCCGCCCTGGTGGGATCCGGATTCTGGTCTATCAGGCCTTTGGCGCTGATCACCATGCCCGGAATACAGAAGCCGCACTGCACGGCTCCCGCTTCTCCGAAGGCCCGGACAAAGATCTCCTTTTCCTCCTCCGGAAATCCTTCAATGGTCAGGATCTGTTTCCCTTCCAGCTTTGAAAGCTTCGGTACGCATGCTTTCGTTGCCCTTCCGTCGATCAGGACATGGCAGGTGCCGCACGCTCCCTCGCTGCATCCGTCCTTCACCGATTTCAGGTGACATTTATCGCGGAGAAAACGGAGCAGCTTCATATCCTGTTCCTCCTGATAAGTTTTGCCGTTTACCGTAATTGTATACAAGAAGGATCCGCCTCCTTTCTGAAAGGGATCCGGTTTTTCCGGATCCCGCCTCTTATGCCCGCTTTTGCAGACGTCATATTTTTGAGATTTCTACATGATTAGATAGCTGTAATCCTCGATCACTGCCAGGATCAGTCTGCGCAGTCCTTCCAGAACCGCGTCGTTGGGATCGTCTGGCCTGCAGTCGTACATCCTGCCCAGGAAACGTACCTTACACTCTCCGGTTTCTCTGTCAACCACCGCGAATCCGTCGTTGGTGCTCTCATTCATATCCTCCGGCTTCGCAAAGAGTGTAAATTTATCTTTATACGGCGCGCTTGCATATGGGCAGAAGGTCCGGCAGTTGCCGCACTCGTTGCACATGTAGTCCACATGGATCACCTGCGCCATATCCATTCCCGGAACCTTAATGGAGATATTCGCACGGTTCGGACATACGTCCACACAGTTTTCACAGACTTTGCTGCAGTTCAGACATCTCTCCGCCTCGCATTTCGCGTCTTTTTCTTCTCTGAGGACGCCCTTCTTTCCGTAGCATTCTTCCTCTGTTCCTGTCACAGCGCGGTCGGAAACCACCTTTTCTCCGACAATGGCCTTTGCCGCCTTCTGTGCGTCACGGATGGCTTCCACGATCGTGGCGGCTCCGCCTGCTCCGTCTCCGATGAGATATACGTTATCCACGCTGGATTCCATTGTTTCCGGATTCAGTTTCGCTTTGCCCCGCTCGTTTACATTCATGCCCATGGACTGGTAGAATTCGGTGGGAACTTTTTCACCCACAGCCACGATCACGGTGTCAGCCGGAACTTCCACGGTCTCTTCCGTTTCTGTCACGCCGGCTCTTCCGGATGCGTCCGTCTCGCCCAGGACCATCTTCCTGCAGAGGAGTTTTCCGTCTCTGAGACTTACGGGAGAGAGAAGTTCCCTGAACTCCACGCCTTCTTCCAGAACTTCCAGAAGCTCGTCCTCCGCCGCAGGCATGTAGCGTTTCGTTCTTCTGTATACCAGATATACGTTCTCCACGCCTTCGGTCCTCTTCGCGGCTCTGGCGGTATCCATGGCGGTATTTCCTCCGCCTACCACCACAACATTTCTGCCCAGATCCACTTTGCCGTTCTTTTCCTTGAAGTCTGCAAGGAATTTAAGTGCGTTTACGGTCTTACCTTCCTCGAGTTTCAGGGTTCCCGGTTTATTCGCTCCCACTGCCAGGATCACTGCGTCGTAGCCCTGCGCCTTAACATCGGCCACGGATGTGATCTCTGTATTGGTGCGGATCTCCACGCCCATTTTCTCAATGAAGGAAATATCTTTATCGATCGCCTCGTCTGAAATACGGAATCCGGGGATCACATAGCGGATCACGCCGCCCGGTTTCGCCTCTTTTTCGAAGATGGTTACCGCGGCTCCTGCTCGCGCGAGGAAATAGGCCGCCGCGATTCCCGCCGGACCTCCGCCCACCACTGCAACTTTCTTTCCAATGCTTTCTCCCGGACGGATCTCTCCGATCACCGTGTCGTAACCCTTCTCAGCCGCCAGAAGCTTCGTTCCTCTGATATTTACAGATTCCTCATAGAAGTTTCTGGTACACTTGTACATACAGTTGTGGGCGCAGAGAGTTCCTGTGATAAACGGGAGTGCGTTCTTATCCAGGATCACCCTGAGAGCTCCCGCGTAATCGCCCTTTCCTGCCAGAGAAATATATTCCGGAATATCCTGATGGATCGGACATCCTTCCTGACATGGCGCGAAATAGCAGTTCAGAAGAGGAACCTCCTCGCTGCTCTTCCGGTTGGGAAGCGGTTTGATGCTCTTTAAATGATGTTTATCTTTCTTCGCGTCTTCCGCCAGTTTTTCCAGGGCGTCCACGTCGATGCCCGTCCAGGGTTTCACGCCTTTGGTCATGATCTTTTCCGCCATCTGGGAAAATCTCTGGTAGCCTCCTGTTTTCAGGATCGTTGTGGCAACCGTTACCGGCCATACGCCGCAGTCTACGATCCGGTCGATGTTGAAATAATCCGCTCCGCCGGAGTAAGCGATCCTGAGCTTCCCGTCAAATTCCCGGGACAGCTTCGCCGCCAGGGATATGGACAGGGGGAACAGGGCCTTCCCGGACATATACATTTCTTCGCTGGGAAGCTCGTTTCTGGTCACGTCCACCGGGAAGGTATTGGTGATCTTCACACCGAAGGCAAGACCCAGCTCATCAGCCAGCGCCATCAGTCGTCGGAACATGGGTATGGCGTCTTTGTACTGGAGGTCGTCCAGGAAGTGGAAATCTCCGAACTTCATATAATCGTAACCCATATCGTCCATGGTCTTTCTGGCGAATTCATAACCCAGAAGCGTAGGATTACACTTGATAAAAGTATTCAGATGCTTCTCTTTATACAGATGGTTGGCAATGCTCTCGATCTCATTGGGCGGACATCCGTGAAGCGTGGATATCGTGGCGGAATTGCAGATATTGGAAGGGATCGCCTCAATATCCTCTCTGGTCACGTTTTTAAATCTGTCCAGATGATCCAGGAGCCACTGGCGGCACTCCCGGAATACTTCCGTATCCTTCGCTTCCTTCATGCTTTCGATGAAGGTGTCGATCTTCTCTTCTTTAATTCCCGCCAGGTCGTAACCCACGGAGATATTAAACTGGAAGCCGTCGGCTGATCCCAGTCCGAACTCCTTCGCCATCACATGAAGCATAAACCAGGCTTTGATATATTCTCCCATAGCCTGGGGAACGTAAAGCTCTGTAGACCACTCGCAGTTATAACATTCGTCTTCCGCAAGAATACAGGGACGGTTGATACAGGCGGCAAGCTCGTCGCCGTCCATCTTCTGCACAGTCTTCAGCTCAAAGAAACGCGCTCCCGCAAAATAGGACGCCGCTATATTCTGTGCAAGCTGCGTATTGGGACCTGCCGCAGGTCCGATGGGAGTCTCCAGATTCCTTCCGAAGATCTCCATATCTCTGGCCGGATCGGCCTTATAGGATCTGTGTACGCCGAATACGGTGCCTCTGTTCCCGTGTTCGGTGAGAACCCAGTCCATCAGCTGCCCGAAAGGCATACAGGTCATTTTTTCGCTCATAATATCCTCCTTATTTTCCGGAATTGATGTCGTCCGCAAGCTCTTTTGCCGCCTGACGGCAGTCCGCCATGATCTTCGCCTCGTCGCATACCAGAAGTTCTCTGTCCTTCATCAGCACTTCGCCGTTGCAGACAGTGGTCTGCACCATGCTGCCGTTCACGCCGAACAGAAGGTGTCCGTTGGTATTATCCGCTCTCATTGGAGTCAGCGGATCATAGTCGATCACGATCACATCCGCGGCCGCTCCCGGTTCCAGTACGCCCAGTTTCTTCTTAAAGTAACGGTTCGCGATCGTTCTGTTCCCCTCGAAGAGCATCTGGGGAACCTCGCCCCAGGCCGCGTTGGGATCGCAGAGATGATGCTTGTGGAGAATATTGGCCACTTTCCAGGATTCCATCATGTCGTGGGTATAGCCGTCTGTTCCCAGACCGGTAACGATTCCCTTATGTACCAGCGCCATGGTCGGCGGGCACCCGCAGGCGTTGCCCATGTTGGATTCCGGATTATGCACTACCATGGTGTCCGTATCTTTGATCAGATCCATTTCGTGCTCGTTGATATAGATGCAGTGTCCCAGAAGGGTCTTCGGCCCCAGGATGTTCCAGTCGTACAGGCGGTCAACGATCCTCTTGCCGTGCTCCTTCAGACACTGGTGGAGGTCATAAATTCCCTCGGCCACATGGATATGATATCCCACGCCCTCCGGCTTCAGCTCATTGCAGAGTTTCATGGTTTCATCGGAGATCGTGAAGGATGCGTGCATACCCATCATTGCGGCGATCATATCGCTGTCGTCCGCAAGGGCATGTTTGATAAAGTTTACGTTTTCCATTACAGATTCTTTTGATTTGTCCATTCCGTCTCTGTCTGAGATCTCATAGCAGAGACAGGTACGGATGCCCAGATCCCGCGCGGCCTCCTCGATGGCATTCAGAGAACCGGTAATATGCCCGAAGCTGGCGTGATGGTCGAATACAGTAGTTACGCCGTTTTTGATGGAATCAATGTAGGTGGCGTAAGCGGAAAGCTTCGTCTGCTCCAGCGTCAGGTGCCGGTCAATGGTCCACCACTGCCCGTCCAGGATATCCAGGAATCCCTGTGGATTATAGCCTTTGATACTCAGTCCTCTGGCAAAAGCGCTGTAGATGTGCTCGTGGGCGTTGATAAACGCCGGCATGATCACTCCGCCTTTTGCATCGATAAACTCTGCGTCAGGATAAGCTTTCCTGACCTCTTCCGTAGTTCCTGTCTGAACGATCACGCTTCCGTCCATAGCCACCGCACCGTTCTCAATAAAGGTGTTGGAAGCGTCTCTTGTGATCATCCTGCCGTTTCCGATTATCCGCATATGTCATCCTCCTTTTCTTGTAAAAATCATATAATTTCAGGCGCACTTCCCCTGTTTCTTTTGGGAATTTTATACTATTAATGTACCATACTTACATCCCTTTTTCAATAGTAAAATACAAAATTATTTTTGTTTTCAAAAAAATTTTGTATTGTCAAAATAAAAAAAGAGAAAGGGGCTATCGTGTTATCCCGCATTTTATCTACATTCAGATGATGTTATATTCAGCTGAATTAAAAAGAGGCACGGCATAAATTATTCTGATAGATTTTCCATCAGATTGCTTTATGCCATGCCTTTTGTGTTATCATAATGATCGTTGCATTAAAATAGCAGGCCTGCACCC
>DWXL01000090.1 GCA_019119235.1 Candidatus Blautia excrementigallinarum
GGAAACGAACCCTTCGGCGCGGTGCTTGTGAAGGACGGCGAGATCGTATACACAAACGAGAACCAGATTTACACCGCAGCGGAACCAATGTTTCACGCAGAGATCGGACTTATGCGCAGATTCTGCCATGATACCGGAATCACAGATCTCAGTGAGTATACATTATATTCCAGCTGTGAACCATGCATCATGTGTTCCGGGGCCATGGTGTGGATGAAACTCGGACGCCTGGTATACGGGGCAAGCGATAAGGAACTGTGCAGCCTTCTGGGAGTAGAAGGAAGTGAATGTTCCCGGATTGTTTTTGAGAAATCCGGATGTAAGACACAGGTCACAGGAGGCGTGCTCCGGGAAGAGAGCATGGAGGTCCTGAAAAAATACTTCGCAGACCACAGGAAGGGCTGAAAGCAGAACTTTATTGCAAAGATGCGATTTGTTGATATAATAGGATCATGAGATTACATATCAGATGAATATGAGAAATCACAGATTTCAGCCGGAGAGGAGATTTTACCAATGAACACAATTTCCGAACAGCTTCTTGCTTTCATAGAAAAAAGCCCTGACTGTTTTCATGCAGTGGCGGCAATGAAGGAAGAGCTTGCTGCAAACGGATTTAAAGAACTGAAAGAAAATGAGAAATGGCAGGTAACAAGAGGCGGCAGGTATTTCGTGACAAGGAATGAATCCGCGCTGATCGCTTTTACCATTCCGGAACAGGACATGAGAGGTATGCGTATACTGGCAACCCACAGCGATTCCCCCAGTTTCAAGATCAAGGAAAATCCGGAGATGGAGGCGGAAGGCCATTATATTAAACTGAATGTGGAGAAATACGGCGGAATGCTCTGCGCGCCCTGGTTCGACAGACCTCTTTCCGTGGCCGGAAGAGTAGTGGTGAAAGATGAAGAAAATGGCGGAATGCGTTCCGTCCTGGTGAATCTTGACCGGGATCTGGTAATGATTCCCAGTCTCGCCATACATATGAATCGTGAGGTGAACGACGGTTACAAATATAACGCCCAGAAGGATATGCTGCCTCTTTACGGAGATATTCAGGCAAAGGGCTGTTTCATGAAACAGGTGGCGGAAGCGGCAGGAGTGAAGGAAGAAGAGATTCTGGGACATGATCTTTTCCTTTATAATCGTCAGAAGGGCTGTATCTGGGGAGCTGAGGGGGAATTTATCTCCAGCAGCCGTCTGGATGATCTGCAGTGCGCTTTTGCGTCTCTTAAGGGCCTTCTTGCCGGAGAGAAGAAAGAATATATGGCGGTACACTGTGTTTTTGATAATGAAGAGACAGGCAGCGAGACAAAGCAGGGCGCGGCGTCCACCTTCCTTTATGATACGCTTGTAAGAGTACATGACTGTCTGGGTTATTCGCGGGAAGACTATCTGATCCATCTGGCGGACAGCTTTATGGTATCCGCGGACAACGGCCACGCGGTACACCCCAATTATAAGGACAAGGCGGATCCTGTGAACCGCCCGTATATGAACGGCGGTATCGTGCTGAAATTTAACGCCGCCCAGAGATACTGCACAGACGGCGTATCCGCCGCGATGTTCCGGGATATCTGCCGGCAGGCGGACGTGCCGGTGCAGACATTTGTGAACCGTTCCGATATAGCCGGAGGTTCCACTCTGGGAAATATTTCCAACACCAAAGTGGCTCTGAACACGGCAGATATCGGACTGGCCCAGCTTGCCATGCATTCTCCCTACGAGACGGCAGGCATAAAAGATACGGAATACCTTGTAAAAGCAGCCGCGGCTCTTTTCGCGTGACGTGTTATGATAAAGATCATTCTGATATACTTGGCGGCGGTGAACCTCGCAGCGTTCATCGCTTACGGCCGGGACAAGCGCCTGGCGGTAAAAGAGAGATACCGGATAAGTGAGAAAACGCTGATCCTTCTGGCTCTGTTCGGCGGCTCCATCGGAAGCCTGGCAGCCATGCATCTTTTTCATCATAAAACACGAAAGAAAAAATTTGCGTGGGGAGTGCCGGCAATACTGGCGCTGCAGGCGGCGCTGTGCATTTACCTGATAATACGCGCGTCTGGCGTTTGAGTTGTTGACTGTTATTTTCCTGCGGATGGACTGAGTATACAGTAAGAATGAGAGAATCCCAGATTGTTGCGGTAGAACAAGAGGAATATATACAGTAAAAACGAGAGAATCCCGGATTATTACGGTAGAACAAGGGGGATTTATACAGTAAAAACGAGAGAAATCTGGATTGCTGCGGTAGAACAAGAGAGATTCATACAGTAAAAACGAGAGAAAATCGGATTGCTGCGGTAGAATAAGGGAAATTTATACAGTAAAAAAGAGGAAAACCTGAATTACTACGGTAGAAACAGAAAAATCTATACAGCAAAACAAAACCAGGGATATTATGAATAACGGCTGCTGCATCCATGATACCAAAGCTCATAAATGCGGCAGCATTCGTTTGTGAGGCAGCTTCCATTTACTCAGAAGCTGCCTCTTCACACATCTTCAGGAACCGTTTTATTACCGGATGATCGTTGTCGTACCGGTAATAAAGCCCGAAAGACATCTGTGGAAATCCTTCCACCGGGATATAGCGAAGCCCTGGTTCCCGTGCCCGGGGTACATCCGGATAGATGGTATATCCCAGATGAGCTTTCACCAGTGTAAAAGCACTTTCAATATTTTCTACAAAGTACTGCTGTTCCGTAGATAAACCGGATAGCAGCCGTCCCTGAATGGAAAAAAGAGGAGCCGGAATGTGTCTGGGAGAGCAGACAATAATATTCCCTGTAAGTTGATCCGGCGTCAGGCGGTCATACTGTGCCAGCGGATGTTCCGGAGCACAGATACAGGAAACAGGAGCAGAACAGAGTTCTCTGAATGCCAGAGAGGGCTTTTTCTGCTCTTCTTTTATGGCGAATGCCGTATGGATCTTCTGATCCTCCACCATTCCCAGAAGCGAGGGAAAGGGAATCATGTGGATGGAGGGGCGAAGACGCGGGAATTCTCCGGCAAGTCTTTCCAGCACAGTGGGAAGCATCTGCAGTTCCATATGATTGTGGCAGCCGATATCGAAGGGAAGGAACTCTTCATGGCTTCCAAGGCGGCTTCTTGCGGAATAGGCGGTTTTCAGGATCAGTTCCGCGTCGGGCAGAAACTGTATTCCCTCTGTGGTGAGCGCCACGCTTTTGCTGGTGCGTCTGAACAGTTTAACGCCCAGCTCTCCTTCCAGAGTGCGGATCTGGTGGCTGACTGCCGGCTGAGTGATCCTCAGGATTTCTGAGGCTCTGGAGAAATTCAGGTGTTCCGC
>DWXL01000091.1 GCA_019119235.1 Candidatus Blautia excrementigallinarum
GCCTTCCACGATCTCTCTTTTGTTCACTTTTTTGATCTTGTCCAGCTTTCCGCCCCGGACCATATCCAGAGCCACGAAAGCGGTTCTTCTTAAAATTTCCCCAGCCTGCATTTTTCTTTCCTTCCTTTATACCAAAAATATATTTATGTTCTCCCGGATTTCCACAGTCCCAGAAAGATCACGGCGGCCACACGCACCGCGTTGGCGATCAGTACCGCTGCGGCGAATCCCATGATGCCGTTCTGTTCCGTAAAGATAAGGACCAGGCATACGATCAGCGCCAGATGGAAGATCTGCAGGATCAGCTGCCATTTTTCTTCTGTGAAGGTCAGCACCACGATAAAAAGATAAGCCGACAGCACGCCAAGGATCTGGCTTATATTGACCACCGTTATCATTCCTTTTACAGATTCATACAGATCTCCATAGAACAGCCAGACGAACAGCGGCGTTCCGATCTGGGAACCAAGGAAAAACACGAAACTTACGCCAAGCCCGATCCCGGTAAACATAAGGAACTGCTTCCGGCCCATTCTCTCCTGTTTCCGGGTGAGATAGGAAATGATGATCGTGTTCACGGGTGCCACCAGCAGCACCAGAGTTTTTCCGATCAGGGATGTGACATAATACTGGGTCACCGCAAGATGCCCGATCATATGCTCCAGCGCCAGCCTGTCGATATTCAGGGTGAGGTTGGTTATCAGATAGGAGAACACCAGAAATCCTCCCCGCTCCAGCGCCTTCCCGAACCATGGGCTCCTGCGGAAAAAAACATGAAACACTGTTCCCGTCACGGCGAGATATACAAGGCTGGCCGCCTCGCCTGTGACGAAGACCAGAAACCAGTTCTTCGTAACCAGATAAACGCCGAACCCCGCCACATACCCGGCGGTAAGCACGGCGTAATAACAGAAATATCTCCGGTAATTCAGATTCAGACGATATTCCACATCTCCGTAATAGCGGAAGATCGTGGTCATCAGAAGAACAACCGTCCACAATACCACCGGCACGGAAGTCATGGAATCTTTCGCCACAAAGAGGGACACGGCCGTTCCGATCCCGCCGAAAAAAAGCAGGAGGATATTATAGTCTCCGTTTGCGACTTCATAATCCCTGCGCACAACAAGGCGGCTGGTGTTCAGCGCCTGTCCCACCGAAGGACAGAGGATCGCCACCAGCCCCATCAGATACAGAAGTTCCCCCAGCTGGTCGCTTCCCATAAAGCGGTTCAGAAGAGGATATACCAGGATCTGCAGGACGCCGTTCATCAGAAGCGCCCCGCCTATGGTATACGCTGTATTCGATACAATTCTTTTCTGTCTTTCTCTTGAAGCCAAGAAGCTTCCTCCTTTACAGCTTTAAGCTCAGGCTTTTGCCCCCGGCTTCACAGCATATTT
Source organism: Candidatus Blautia excrementigallinarum (assembly GCA_019119235.1). Lineage (GTDB taxonomy): Bacteria > Bacillota > Clostridia > Lachnospirales > Lachnospiraceae > Blautia_A > Blautia_A excrementigallinarum. The sequence continues at coordinate 1,401 of DWXL01000091.1, forward strand.
CTCACAGCGGTTCTCAAAGGATTTGCGCTTTCCGGAGTTCAGTACCGGAATCTCGTCCAGGTACTCCACTGTGATCTCCGCGTCCTCCCCGAAATAAGGACGGATAAAATCAAGAATGGCTTTCTCGTCGATCTCTTCTTTCTCACCGTTCAGCCAGAGAGTGTACTTCCTGATATCCTCCTGGATGAAACGGTACTGGCTGATCCCTTTTGCCATGGAAAGCCCGTTGAGAAGCACGAAGGGAGAGACGATCCTGCCTTTTGTGTCGTAGATCATATCGCCCCGGCGTCCGTACAGTTCTTTGAGATAAAGACGGAATCTGCCGTTCTTCTCCCGGCGCTCCGCCACCGCCAGATCGCCGTTGTCGTAACGGATCAGCGGAATGGCGTAATTGTAGAGATCTGTGATCACGATACGCCCCAGCTCGCCCGGTTCTGCCGGTTCGTCGCTGTCAAGTTTCAGGATCTCATAGTAATAGCTTTCGGAATCAATATAATAACTCTCATCTTCTTCCCGCTGCAGCCCCATGATCCCGTTTTCCTCATTGGAATACCAGGAGCGCACCGTACAGTTAAGCTGGCGTTCCAGATTCCGGCGCACTTCCGATGGCATACTCTCGGAGATAGGAAGAATAGTCTTCACACAGAAATCCGTGGTATCGATCTGGTGCCTGTCAATGTATCGGCTGATCTCTCCCAGAGCGGCGGAGTAGCCGATCAGACATTTCACTTTTTTCTTTCTGATAACGGAGACCATCTCTCCCAGCTTCTCATCATCCAGGTTGGAACAGTCCATCATGATCAGGTTCTCCGCGACGCGGGACAGAAGGCTTTTCTTCGCGTGATCTCCCACCCACATACGGATAAAGGCGTTCTTCATGCCGATATAATAACCTCCCGCGGCGCCCAGAAAAATACTTGCCGCCGTATTGTGGAGGATCTTGTTCCTGTTCTGGATCATGGCAAAAGGCGTTCCCGTGGATCCGCTGGTGTACATGGTCCTGTTGTCGGAAGCGTTTTTATACACGCTGGACTGACACTCTTCGTAGTGACTCCGGTACGCCTCCTTGTTCATCACCGGCATCTTCTCCAGCGGGGTATCCTCCGCGTAATCCTTATAGAATTCTGTCGTCCGCACCGCGTGAGCGATAAGGTTCCTGATCTTCTCTTCTGTCTTCGCCACAGAAGTTCCCCGCTTATAACTTTCGCGGATCTCCTGATAATATCTGTACACTCTGCCGCCTGTCAGCCGGTCCACAGCCCAGAAGCCGTACCAGCGCAGCTTTTCATCCCAGCTCATCGTAATTCCTCCGTTATCTCCTTCCCGCTTCCCGGATCACTTTCGCCATATAGTCGATCTTCTCGTCCGTCATACCCGGATAAACTCCCACCCAGAAAGTATCCCGCATGATCCTGTCAGTATTCTCAAGGCTTCCCGCGATACGGTATCCTCTTCCTTCGGCGCGCATCTGGTCGAAGCAGGGATGTTTGGTAAGGTTGCCCGCAAAAAGCATTCTCGTCTGGATCCCTTTGCTCTCGATATAGGGTACCACCTGGTTCCTGTCCACTCCCTCCCTGCAGGTCAGAAGAAAACCGAACCAGCTGGGATCAGAGCCCGGACATGGTTCCGGAAGGATAAACCGGTCTTCCATTCCCTCCAGCGCTTTTTTAAGGCGTGCGAAATTATGGCGTCTTCTCTCTGCAAATCCCGGGAACTTCTCAAGCTGGGCGCAGCCTACCGCCGCCTGCATATCCGTCGCCTTCAGGTTATATCCGAAATGAGAGTAGACATATTTATGGTCGTATCCCAGAGGCAGTTCGCCGTACTGTCTGTCAAAACGATGTCCGCAGAGGTTGTCTTTCCCCGAGGGGCAGATACAGTCGCGTCCCCAGTCGCGGAATGAGCGGACGATCCTGTTCAGAAGCGGATTATCCGTATAGACGGCTCCTCCTTCGCCCATGGTCATATGGTGGGGCGGATAGAAACTGGAGGTTCCGATATCTCCGATGGTTCCCGTAAGCTTCTTCTCGCCGTCGATCACATACTCGGAACCCAGTGCGTCGCAGTTATCCTCGATCAGCCAGAGGTTATGCTTCCGGCAGAAATCCTTCACGGATTTCAGATCAAAAGGATTCCCCAGCGTATGGGCGATCATCACCGCCTTTGTCTTCGGGGAATACGCATCCTCAAGCCTCGTCACGTCAATGTTGTACTGAGGAATGGTCACATCCACAAATACAGGCACCGCGCCGTACTGGATCACCGGGGCCACCGTGGTGGGGAATCCCGCCGCGACTGTGATGATCTCGTCTCCCGGAAGCACCTGGCGCTCCTTCAGAAGTGGAGACGTCAGCGCCATAAACGCCAGAAGGTTGGCGGAGGAACCGGAGTTCACAAGAGAACAGAAGCGCACTCCCAGATACTCCGCAAAATTTTTCTCAAACTGATCCGCATATCTTCCTGCCGTCAGCCAGAACTCCAGGGCGGAATCCACCAGATTCATCATCTCCTGTGAATCGTAGACTCTGGATGCGTAGGGAATGCGGTCCCCCTCCTGAAAAGGTTTCTGCTGATTATGGTATTTCGCACAGTAGCCGTCCACCATCTCCAGGATCTGGTTTCTTGCTTCCTGTTCTGTCATATTTTCAAACATGAGAATTCTCCTTTATAATTTTTCCATAAAATCCCGGATCTGTCTGTCCATCACCAGATTGACGTCCTCTCCGGCCTGCCATGCCTTCGTCCATTCCACGGTCTTCTCCACCGCTTCCCGGATCCCCCAGACCGGTTTCCATCCGAACACCTGTCTGAGACGGGAGCAGTCCAGCTTCAGGAAACTGGCCTCGTGGGGGCCTCCCGTAAAATGATTCTCCCAGGTCTGGCCTTCGCCCCAGGCCCGGCAGAAGAGATCCACCAGCTCGCCTGTGGTCACGCAGTCCTCGTCTCCCGGTCCCACATTATAGTATCCGGCAAAACGCCCGTCCTCATACTGGGCGGCGGCGATCATCAGATAAGCGTACAGAGGCTCCAGCACATGCTGGAAAGGCCGTGTGGAATGAGGGTTCCGCACCGGCACAGGTTTCTTCTCAAGCGCCGCGCGGATACAGTCGGGAATGATCCTGTCAGCGGCAAAATCCCCGCCGCCGATCACGTTTCCGGCTCTGGCTGTGGAGATGGCCGTTCTTCCATCCGCAAAAAATGAATTCCTATAGCTGTGGGTCACAAGTTCGGAACAGGACTTGCTGTTGGAGTAGGGATCGAATCCGTCCAGGGGATCTGTCTCCCGGTAGCCCCATTCCCACTCCCGGTTATGATAAACCTTATCTGTGGTAACATTCAGAAAAGACTTTACCGAATCTGTAAGGCGGATACATTCCAGTATATTCACCGTACCCATCACATTCGTCTCATAGGTATACACCGGATCCCGGTAGGATTCCCGGACAATGGGCTGGGCCGCCAGGTGAAGGACGATCTCCGGTTTTGTTCTGTCAAAAAGCGCCTTCAGTTTCTCCAGATCGCGGACGTCGCCGGTTACAGAATCCATCTGCCGGTCCATTCCGGCAAGAGAAAACAGCGCCGGATCTGTGGGCGGTTCCAGGGAATACCCCGTCACTTCCGCCCCCGCGCCCAGAAGCAGACAGCAGAGCCAGGTTCCCTTGAACCCGGTATGGCCTGTCACCAGGACTTTTTTTCCTCTATAAAAATCAAGGTTAAATTTACCCATATTATCATAAGCTCCTGTATCATTTAGTCCGTCGGAAAATCATCTTTTCCTGTTTGCATAGTTAAGAATATTATACTATCCTTTGTGCACAGAGGCAAGAAAAAGCCGGCAGTTCAGGAAAAATCCCGCTGCCGGCCTTCGTCCATTCTTTTTTACAGAATTGTCATAATCCTCTCCACAACAAACACCGCCGCGCAGGCGCAGACCGCCACTGTGAGAAGGCTTTTTTCCCGATATGCCGCCGCAAGCGCCGCCAGAAGGCCCGCCGCTCCCGGAACCAGGCCGCCGGAAGGCGCCGTCAGGATCGCCGGAAAAGTCATTGCCGCCAGACAGGCGTACGGCACATAATACAGAAACGATTTCACAAAAGGACTGGTGATCTCCCGCTTGAAAAGGGCCAAGGGAAGCATTCTGATCAGATAGGTCACTCCCGCCATCACCAGTATGTATATATAAATATCAGGCTTCATGGTTTTCCTCCTCTTCACGCACCGGACAGAAATACGCCGCCGCTCCCGCCGTGACCAGCGTGGTAATGATGATCACGAACCCGGAAGACACCCGGCTCAGAACAGGCGCCGCTGCAAACAGGGTACTCACCGCCATTGCGCCCAGGACTACCAGAAGGACCGCCCTGTTTTTCTTGGCCGGCGGAATGATCACTGCAAGAAACATTCCATAGATCGCCACGCTTAAGGCGCTCACCAGAAAATCCGGAAGCAGGCCCCCTGAGATTGCTCCCGCAAGCGTTCCCAGCGTCCACCCGGGTATGGCCACGCACATGGCGCCGTAGTTATACCAGGGGCTGAGCCGTCCTTCCCGGGCCGCGCTCACGCCGAAAATCTCGTCAGTTACGCCGAAGGCCACCGCCAGACGATGCCCCCACGGGATATTTCTTTTCAGCTTCTGAGACAGGGAGAAAGACATCAGACAGTATCTCAGGTTGATGACAAGCTGGGTCAGCGCCATTTCCCAGTAGGATCCTGTCGCCAGAATGATGTCCAGTCCCGCGAACTGTCCCGCGGAAGTGAGATTGGTCAGAGAGATCAGCGTCGCCTGCCAGGGGGAAAGCCCTCCCGACACGGCCATCATGCCGAAGGTAAAGGATACGGCGAAGTATCCCAGCGCAATAGGGACTCCATCCCGGAGCCCCTGTCTGAATTCTGCAGTATCCATTTCTCTTTAATCCTCCAGACTGTCCAATACGTGGAAGCCGTTGTTTCGAAGCACGTTCTCAGTAACAAAAAGCTCTTCTCCCTGAAGGATCATAATAGGCTGGCTGCTTCCTCTGTGATAAGAGGTATAGATATAATCCAGATTCACATTACAGTCTCCCACTACCTGGAGCACCGCATTCAGGCCGCCCACCTCATCTTTAAGATCTACGGCGATCACGTCTGTCACTCGGTTCATATATCCGGCTTTTGTAAGCGCCTCCGCCGCTTTCTCCGCATTGTCGGAAACCATACGGAACAGGGCGAATTCCGGCGCGTCGAAACATGCGAAACCATAGATGTTGATCCCGTGTCCCGCCAGAAGTCCCGTAACTTTCTGCAGGCTTCCCGCTTTATTCGCCACAAAAATAATATTCTGCTTTACCATAATAACCACTCCTCGTCTGCCAGTTCCGGCGTCCGTCCCATCATACACGACGGGCACCGTCGATTTGTGTATTATTATACTTGCAATTTTGGAAAATGTAAACCGTTCCCGGAATTCGAAAAAGATTCCTCAATTATCAGCTGCCGACAGCGTTCATTCCTTCTGTTCTGCGATTACTCCGTCCTTCCCAGAATATTATAGTAAGCACGGGCGGTAAAGATATAAATCACCCCGTATATCAGAGCAAAAACCATCACAGTTCCAACAGTGCAGATCAAATACAAAATGCCTGAAGGCATCCCCAGGGCCAGAAGAAGTGTTCGCATCAATGGAAAAGCCATGGCCATATGCAACGCCGCCATCAGGAGGGGTAAAAAGAATACCATCAGAATCTGCCGTCCTATAGAGGATTTTACTTCCTTTCTGCTCATTCCTACTCTGCGCATAATACTGAACCTTTTTCTGTCCTCATAACCTTCGGAAATCTGCTTATAGTAAATAATCAAAGCTGTTCCCATAAGAAAGGCGCCTCCCAGAAGGATTCCCAGAAACAGAAGGCCACCATTAAGATCATAGTAGTCCGCTTTTGCCTGTGCCTGCGATTTATAAATATAATAACTTCCTTCAGAAATCCTTCCGCTGTCTGTATATTCTTTCAGCGATTCATGCAGGATATTGCTGCAGGCAGATTTTGTTTGTTCTGATCCCTTAATATTGATCCCCATTTCGGTAAGTACCGGATAGAAAGAAGACGCAAGCTCTGCCTGTTTCTGATTCATACATTCAAAATCAGCGTCTGTCGTCACTAGATAGCAGCTGTCATCCAGTTCATTCATCAGGAAGCTTTCCGAAAGCGGCTCTTTTTCCAGATTATCAATAATCTGAAACTCTTCCCCCATAAGTCTGACTGTCTTCGAATTAAAACCATATGCCAAAGCCTCTCCATCCCGGAGTTTTTCATTCTGTCCGAAATTTTCCATGTATATTTTTTCCGGAATCAGCGTCACTCCCACTATATCAGACAACGTAATCTCCGAATCAGAACCTGTCAATTCCAGATTATCTCCATTCCGGGCCATCATTAGAGAGAGACTGATATTTCTTCTGTATTCGCTGATCGGAAATTTCTCTTCCAGACTTTTCTGAAGTATATAATCGCTGTCCTGATATGCTCCGGCAAGGGATGATCCATAAAACTTCACATTCATGTCATCTGGCCAGGAAGTTCTCACCGTTTCATCGATTCCGGCGTTCAGACACACAGAAGCGGAGACCATCAACAACACTCCTGTACTCAGGATACAGATACTTGCAAGACCTACCGCATTCTGTTTCATCCTGTAGAGCATCCCGGACACACTGATAAAATTCTGTATCTTATAATAAAATTTTTTATTCCAGCGCATCATCTTCAACATGATAATACTTCCGGTGGTAAATGTCAGATATGTTCCTGCCATTACCAGCATTACAGCCACGAAGAAAATACCGAAAGCTGACAGAATAGAGTCTGTTGTTACTGCCAGATAGTATCCGATACCCAGACATATAAATCCCAGCAAACCCATCAGCCACTTACTTTTCGGCTCCCTCTCTCCTGTGCTGCTTCCCGCCAGCAGTTCCACCGGGCGGCTCAGATGCACTTTTCCCATATTCCAGACCTGGGCTATAGCCAGTACAATGCCGTAGTAACCAGCACATATCAGAATGCCTTCCCACGTCACATAGAAACCGAAACCGGCAGGAATATGGAGCAGCTTCAAAAGCAGCAGAAGCGCCAGTTTACTGGATACGATTCCGGCCAGAATTCCTGCAGACAAAGATGCCGCGCCTGTGATAAGCGTTTCAGCCAAAAGCATCTGGCTGATATGGCGTTTTTCCATCCCCAGAATATTATAAAGTCCAAATTCCGTCTGTCTTCTCTTCATAACAAAACTGTTACTGTACAGAAGAAATATCAGGGAAAACACACCCATTACGCCAAGACCGATGGAAAGCAGAGAACGCACCGTGCTTCCACCCCGGATATTCGGCGTATCTGGACTTGCCAGCAGAAACAGCATAATATAAAGAAATGCGATACATCCTGCTCCGGAAAACATATAGGGGATATATGTTTCACTGTGATTTTTTATGTTCAAATACGCCAGTCTCAGATAAAGTCCTTTACGCATATGTCTCACCGCCTGTCATAAGTATAGAGAGAGTGTCCGATATCATCTGATACATTTCCTTTCCTGTCTTTCCGCCCCGATATATCTGATGAAACACCTCTCCATCTTTAATAAACAAAACTCTGGAGGCATGACTGGCAGCCTGGGCGCTGTGGGTCACCATAAGAATAGTCTGCCCTTCTCCATTGATTTCTTCAAATAGAGAAAGCAGAACAGATGCTGCTCTGGAATCCAGCGCTCCTGTAGGTTCATCGGCCAGAATCAGGCGTGGGCTGGTAATCAGCGCCCGGGCAACAGCGGCCCGCTGTTTCTGACCTCCGGAGACTTCATAGGGATATTTATCCAGAATATCCGTAATCCTTAAAGCCCGGGCAACGGGACGGATCTTCTGCTCCATTTCACGATAGTCTTCTCCAGCCAGAACCAGAGGCAGATATATATTGTCCCTCAGACTGAAAGTGTCCAGAAGGTTGAAGTCCTGAAAGACAAATCCAAGATTTTTTCTCCGGAACGCGGATATCTCTTTTTCTGTGAGCCGGACAATGCTCTTCCCTTCCAGAAGAACATCTCCCTCTGTAGGGCGGTCAAGAGAAGCAAGAATATTCAGAAGAGTGGTTTTTCCTGATCCGCTCTCGCCCATAATCGCCACGAACTCACCCGCTTCCACAGAAAAGGTTACATTGGACAACGCTTGTACCTGATTCCCGCCAAAACGGGTAGTATATATTTTTTTTACATTTGTAACTTCCAGTAATGACATATTTGCATCCTCCCTGTGATATTGCGGCCGCAGATATAAATTCATCTTTATTCGCAGTATACAGAAACAGGAAACTGTCTGCCATAGTTTCAGCTTACAGTTTCCTGTTTTATGTGACATTTCTGTAAGATTAAAAATATTCCGGCAAAAAATACCGGACTCAGAACATTTCTGCTTCTTTCCGCTTCAGATCCAGAAATACCTTCGTGCCTTGTCCAACGGCAGATTCCAGATAAATGCCGTGGTTCAGTTTTTTCATGATCTTTCCGGACAGATACAGGCCAATTCCTGTTGATCCGTTTTCTTCTCTTCCATTATACCCGGTAAATCCCTTTTCAAATATTCGGGGCAGATCTTCCCTGCGGATGCCCTTTCCGGTATCCTCGATCACCAATGTACCGGAGTCGGGTCCTGAAAGAAAGATCCGGACACCACCAGTTTTGGTATACTTTAAAGCATTAGACAGGCACTGCCCGATCACAAACCCCAGCCACTTGGGGTCTGTAAGCACATGTTTCCCTGTATTCTCAAAAGAAAGCGTCAGCTTTTTTTCAATAAAGACAGGTGCATATCTGTGAATCTGTTCTTTTACAATAGTATCCAGACTGCAGTCTGAAAATTTCATATCCGCCGAAATATCTTCTGTCCTCAGATATCCCAGGACCATATCTACATATTCTTCAACCCGGAAAACTTCTCCCAGAGCCGCTTTGTTTTTCTCCGCTTCTTCCGAAAGCAGCAGTCGCAAAGAAGCAACCGGAGTTTTGATCTGGTGAACCCAGATTGTATAATAATCTGACATTTCAGTATAGGAACGCTGCCTTCTTTCCTCACTTTCCATACGCATCTGATCCAGCCCGCGGATTATTTCACCTATTTGGGTTTCCACAGAATTCTCCGGCTTGGGAAGTTTGTTCAGGTCAACGGGCAGTGTCTGCCGGATTTGCATCAGAATTTGTCTGCGGTTGCAAAAGGAAAAGTATCCGTAAATAAAAAATATGACCACAGGAATCAGACAGAGGACCGCTCCGTAAATAATCGGTTCCGGCGGATATCCATAAAGCCACAGCACCGTCGCCATAATCCCGAAACAAATTCCTGCTAAAAGCACAGCTTTCCATTTTGTTTTAATATATTCTTTCATAAACACCCCGCATGTTCCAGCACAGTATTTTTAAGACTCTCCGGAAACTTTATGGCAGGATATATCCTTGTCCTTTTTTTGTCACGATCATTCCCTCAAGTCCTGCTTCGTCCAGTTTCCGTCTGAGACGGTTAATATTCACTGTCAACGTGTTATCATCCACAAAGGCATCATTTTGCCAGAGCATCTGCATGATGGCATCCCGGGACACTACCTGTCCTGCCCGCGCGAACAGAAGATCCAGAATACGCAGTTCGTTCCTGGTCAGATCCAGAGTTTTTCCCCGGTAATTCAGGGTTCCGTTTCCCAGATTAAGAACTGCTCCACGATATTCCAGAAGATTTACCCCTGTGCCGAAAGAATAGGTTCTTCGCAAAATAGCCTGGACTTTCGCAGACAGTACTTCAAGATTAAAAGGTTTGGCGATAAAGTCATCTGCACCTCTTGTCATTGCCATTACCATATTCATGTCATCTGCCGCCGAAGACAGAAAAAGAATGGGAATCTGTGATACTTTCCGAATTTCTTCACACCAATGAAATCCGTTATAACATGGCAACTTCAGATCCAGAAGTACAAGATGGGATTCGGCCCGCACAAATTCCCCCAGCACATCTGAAAAATCCTCTGCTGTTATCACATGATATCCCCATGATTCCAGATGTTTCTTCACCAGAGAGCAAAGCATTTCATCATCTTCCACCAAAAATATCCGGTACATGTATCCTCCTTTTTTATCTTAACGACTACAGATAATTCAATTTATTATATCATACCCCGGATGGTTAACAATCTGTTTTCATCGAGATTTCCCTGTTTTTTCGATATCTGTTTTTTTCAGTAGGCTCGCCAAATATCTGATCATATGGGCCGGCAGAAGGCTTCGAACAGAACAAAATCAGCGCCGGCAGACCAAAATCCCAACAAAAATACGCCGCCGTACTGATCAGCTCAGTACGGCGGCGTCTCGCGTGGATCGGACGAGGGAAGGAACTTCCCCTGTCCGATCGGATTTCTGTTATCTGTTATCTCACAGTTCCTCATCCACATATTTCTGGATGTTGGAAGCATTCACATATTTCCTCAGGTGTTCTCCGTCTGTGATCACAAGGGTAGGCGCCTGCCGGATCCCGAACTGGCGGGCCATATCCGGATTCTCCTCGGCGTCGATGATCTCCAGCTCCTCTCCCTCCAGCATCTTCTTCGCCATTTTGCAGTTGGGGCAGGTGCTGGTGGTAAACAGATATCTGTGGGGTTCCACCGGCTCCACCTTCACGTCGTCCGCTGTCATGGTCACAACGCTGGTATGCACCTTCTTCAGAGTGGAATGAGCGATATCGTACAGGGTTCTGTTCTTGTACTCCTGCGCCTTGCCGTCGTTCCAGTTCTGTACCGGACGGTAATATCCCGTGATACGGCTGTAAACCTCAGCCTTCTTACCGCACTTGGGACAGGTGAAGTGTTCTCCGCTGATATATCCGTGCTCGCTGCACACAGAATAGGTGGGAGAAATCGTGTAATATGGAAGCCTGTAGTTCTCAGCGATCTTGCGCACAAGGGACGCCGCCGCTTTCCAGTCGGGAAGTTTCTCTCCCAGGAATCCGTGGAATACGGTACCTGAGGTATATAAGGTCTGCAGCTCATCCTGGATA
>DWXL01000092.1 GCA_019119235.1 Candidatus Blautia excrementigallinarum
GCCCAGGATGTGCTGATGGATCTTCTTGACGAGCCGGAGAAGGTGGGCGAGAGGATCAAAGAAGTTACAGACTGCTATTATGATTACTATAACCGTTTCTATGATGTGATCAAAGATGAAGAGGGCGGCAACGCTTATACGGTATTCCAGATTTGGGGACCGGGCAGGACAGTGAAACTGCAGTGCGACTTTTCGGCTATGATGGCGCCGGACGATTTCCGTACATATATCCAGCCGTCGCTGAAAGCGCAGTCGGAGAAAGCGGATCATGTGCTCTATCATCTGGACGGACCGGCTGCGATCAAACATATGGACGCGCTGATGGAAATTGACGGAATCGACGCTCTGCAGTGGACCAGTGGAGACGCAGGCCCCGACGGAACCCTTCCGGACTGGGACGTGATCTACGACAAGGCTATTGCAGCCGGCAAATCCATCTGGGTTAAAGTATACTCCGGAGAATTTGAAGACTGGATCAGAAACGTGGACCGTATCGTTAAGAAGTACGGATCTCACAGCCTCTTCCTTCTTTTCCCGGAAATGTCCATGGAACAGGCGGTTTACCTTCTTGATTATGCGGAAAAGAACTGGAGTGATGTAAAAGGAACTTTCTGCGAGTCACTTGGAAGATAACCTGTATAAATTTAACAAAAAAGACATGCGTGCTGAATCCCCGCGCATGTCTTTTTTGTTATGTGTTTTTTGGGGAAGTTAAAAATTGACAAAAACTGCAGCGCTATTTCCATGTTATATTGTATATTGTGCTGATAAGATAAGACTATCAAAAATAATACAGGAGGGTTTATCAGTATGAAGAAAAAATTAGTGGCTTCACTGTTATGCGGAATCATGACAGTAGGCGCAGTGACAGTTCCTGCAGGCGCGGTACAGGCTTCTGAAGGAACCACGATCACAGTTATGGCAAGCCAGGACTGGGTTTATGACGCAGAGATGGAACTCGGCAAACAGTTCGAAGAAGAGACTGGTATCAAAGTGGACTATCAGATCGTTCCGGCTGATCAGTATTACAATATGCTGATGACAAAGCTGAACAGCGGCGAGGGTCCGGATATCTTCGGAGGACAGTCCGGAAGTTTTGACATTGTTTCCCAGTATAATGTTGAGGAGAACGCAGTCGATCTTTCCGATCAGGCGTGGGTTTCCACCTATGATGAGTTTGCAAAGGCTCAGACATCTGTAGGCGACAAGGTTTACGGAATGACTTACTATGACGTGTCCACAGACTACTATGTTGTCTACAACAAGAAGATCTTCGAGGAAAACGGACTTGAAGTTCCCACTACATATGCAGAATTCGAAGAAGTATGCCAGACACTTCTTGACAACGGCGTTACTCCGATCTACGAGCCCTGTGCAGACGGATGGCATCAGACCATGTGGTTTACCGAGATCGGCGGTAAATATGAGGAACTTGTTCCGGGAATCGTAGACGACCTGAACAACAACAAGATTAAATTCGCAGATGTTCCGGAACTGAAAGAAGCGCTGGATCAGCTGAACGATATGGCGCAGAAGGGATATTTCGGAGACAACTATCTCTCTGACGAGTACACAGACCTTCTGATGTATCTGGGAACCGGCGAGTACGCTATGGCACTGGAGAAACCGGGTCAGATCGCCGCTATCGTAGAAGCTTCTGACGGAACCTACACAGAAGATGATTTCGGAATGTTTGTAATTCCGCTTCTGGACAACGACGTATACCCGCAGCATCCCTGCGGACCGTCCAGATTTGTTTATTCCGGATCTGAGCATCAGGAAGAAGCAAAACAGTATCTTGAGTACATCGCATCTGCCGACAGCGTACAGTACATGATCGACAACTGCGACAAGATCGAGAACCTTCCCTTTGACGTTGGACAGACTCCCAGCTACAGCGAAGCAACCCAGACCTTCCTGGACGCTGCAGAGAAAGAGGGAACCGTATTCCAGGACAGCATCAAATATCTGAATCCCCAGTGGACAGAGCTGACTCAGGATATCGTATCCATGTTCATCGGAGATATGACATCTGAAGATGTTCTTAACGCTATCGATGAGAGAAGAGCAACACAGGCAGAGGCAGTAGGCGACGAGAACTGGCAGTAAATCTGCAATGACAGATTCCTTTATAAAACAAAAAACATCCCCGGCGGAGCAGCAATGCACCGCCGGGGATGTTTTTGCTTCAAAATCCTGCGACGCTGAAGAGGCCCGCCGCCGGCGCGGAATCCTGCATGACAGGAGCCAGTTTTAACTCTCTGCCTGCGGATCCTGACGGTAGGCTGTTGGATTCATCCCGGTGAGTTTGCGGAAGGTCTTGCTGAAATGAAACTGATCGGGATATCCGACCTTTTCCCCCACTTCGCGGATGGGAAGCGTGGTGTTCAGAAGCAGATGCTTGGCTTCATGGATACGGATATCCGTAAGATATTTCAGAGGAGTGGTACCCACGTATTTGTTGAACAGTTTTGTCAGGTAGGCGGAACTGAACCCCAGACGGGAGGAAAGCTCCGAAAAGTCCACGTCGTCCATGTAGTGGCTTCGGATATAGAGCACAACGTAATCCACGATCTCCTGGGAATCCTTACCTGTCATGGAAGAGTCTTCCTCAAGCTGGAAATGTTTTTCCAGGAGGAGGCTGGCCTTACTCAGGGCGTTCTCCAGGTTTTCTCTGGAAACAGGTTTCAGAAGATAATCAAACACACCCTGGCGCAGAGCTTCCTGAGCGTATTCGAAATCAGCATATCCGGAAAGGACGATGGTGAGAATATGCGGGTAACGTTCGTGGACGTTTTTGGCAAGAGTCAGGCCGTCCATTACAGGCATGCGGATATCTGTGATGATCAGATGGATATCCTCATTCTTCAGGGCTTCCAGCGCGGCGCATCCGTCAGGCACCTGACAGATTACTTTGTATCCGGAGTCCAGCGCTTCGATATGCCGGGCCAGAGACTGCCGGAGAAGGACCTCGTCCTCAACCAGCATAATATTGTAATGTTTAATCTTCTTCATGGAAACGTCCTCCTACGATGACAAATGCGCCGCCCTTATCCGGGAGATTGCCGAACTGGAACAGAAAAGCTTTCCCGAAGAGCAGATAAAAACGTATAAAAATGTTCAGAATTCCCATGCCGTCCAGTTCCAGGCTGGGAAGTTTGCTGTATTTCAGGATCTCGTCCATCTGGGCCCGGAGACGCCGGTCCACTTCCGGATCGAATCCCGGCCCGTTATCCTTAACGGAGATGAGCCACTGTCCGGCGTCGATATAGCCCTCGATACGGACATGCCAGGGCGGGGCTGTTTTTGATGTGAATTTCACGGCGTTTTCGATCAGGAGCTGGATACAGAGCTTGGGGATCTTCATATCCAGCAGATCGTCCGCTATGTCAAATTCATATGTAAAGGAATCCTTGAAGCGCTTTTTCATGCACTGCAGGTAAAGATCACAGTGTTCCAGTTCCTCCTCCACCGTGGATTCTGATTCTTTGTCGGAAGAAATATAGCGCAGGATGGAAGTGATGTCCTGGCACATGCCGCTGACTTCTTCGGTCATTCCCTCCTCGGCCATGGCGCTGATGGTATTCAGGGAATTATAAAGAAAATGCGGGTTCATCTGTGCCTGCAGCGCCAGCATCTGGGCCTGGATCTCCTGCTCTTTCATGACCAGAAGGGATTCCGTGGCAGCTTTTTTGGCCTCAATGAAGGTGTTCAGGGAATCCCGGAGACTGTCGATCTCCAGAACGTCGGAATCATCCAGATGGATCAGCTGAAATTCGCTTCCGGAATCCTTGCGCGCAAGGAACTGATGCATCTCCGTAAGGGGATACGCGATACGTCTGCTGAGAAAACGGGATACAAAATAGCAGACGGCAAAAAGGCTGATGGCCAGCAGGGGGATCCACATCAGACTCTTCAGTATGGGAAGGAAGAAATCAATATTGCGGATGGAACCAACTACAGTAAATCCGCTGTAGTCCAGCCGGGAAAAAGCGATATATTCCCGCTGATTCTCTACATTATTATACAGCCTGATGTTTCCTGACTCAGAGCTGATATCACTCAGAGCTGAATAATAGTCAAAGCTGTCGGATGTATCTTCTTCCAGATACGGATAGATCTGCACCCCGTCGCTGTCGTAAACAGTGATATCCATGTCGGCGGCGGTGAGGGGAGAGATAGCGTCCGCAAACAGTTCGTCATAATATTTCTGTACCTCTACGAAACCGAGAGGGTTGCGGTAATTATCAAAATACATACGGTACAGGGATACGCACAGTCTGTCGGAACCAGTGCCTGAATAACTGGAGAGCAGCCGATTTGTTCCTGTGGTTATATATCGGTAGCCGTCTTTCTCTTTCGCGGACTGATACCAGGGAAGTGTTTCCGTCTCTGCGGTAAAACGGCCGTAATAATTTCCGATCCCGTATCCCGCGCCTTCCAGAGGATAGATGTTCAGCTGCCGGATAGAGGTGTCCACGCCCCGGATGGATACCAGGGCGTCGCTGAGGGTGTTCTGGTATATCACCCGCTCATAGGGCGTAATGTCTTCGTCCTGGCTCCAGCGCTTAAAGGTTTCTTTAACAGAAGTGGAATTGATCACATTGAGACAGACCGTGTCCATCTGGCTGATCTGAAGGTCAACGGTATCTCCGATGGAAACGCTGGTGCGGAGAATGTCATTGGCCATATTCTTATACAGTTCTGAATACTGGATCATATAAACGATCACGGATATGATAAGCAGCAGGGCTCCGGTAACCGAAAGAAAACGGTAAAAAAGGAGCGTCTGCAGATTCTTTTTTTCTTTTCTGCGGAACATAGATCTTCACCTCCGTGTTTTCCAAGTATAACATATCTCACAGAAAAAATCTCCATCCGGTTAAAAAAATACATAAATGTGACGGGAGGGTGCATGTGAAAATTGTGCGGCCTGCCATAAAATATAAGAAAAAAGAGGAAATGGAGGAGGTTTTCGTGAAAAAATCAAAAATTTATCCCTGGTATTTCGCCGCCGGCGCCCTTCTTATCTATACCGCGCTGTCCGTGGTTCCGGGGATCATCGGTATCGGCTATTCCTTTACGGACTGGTCGGCGTACTCCAGTGAGCTGCACTTCGTAGGATTACAGAATTTTATAGACGTGTTCAGCGGAGACCAGGATTATCTGCAGTATATTCTGAATACGCTGCTGTTTACCGTTGTGACTACCGTGGCGAAGACGGGGCTGGGCCTTCTGTTTGCCCTGGCGCTCAGCCGGAATATCAAGGCCAAGAATTTCCACAGAGGCGTGATGTATATGCCATCTGTACTTTCCATTCTGATCATCGGCCTTGTATTTACGTCGATTCTGAATCCCAAGAACGGTCTTCTCAACGAAGGACTTCGTCTTGTGGGACTGGACGCCTTTACTCAGAAATGGCTCACGGATCCCCAGATCGCTTTCTGGTCTGTAATGGGAGTTGATATCTGGAGAGGAACCGGTTATATCATGACCATTCTGATCGTAGGTATCCTGGCGATCCCCAATGTGTATTATGAGGCGGCGGGAATCGACGGTGCCAACGGTTTCCACAAATTTGTTTATGTCACTCTGCCCATGCTGAAACAGACGCTGGCAGTGACGATCGTTCTGAACGTACTGTACGGCCTGAAAGTATTCGATATGGTATACGCTCTGACCAACGGAGGTCCGGGACACCGTACAGAGGTTATGTATACCGCAGTGTTCAAACAGTTCTCCCAGGGCCTGTATGCGGCGGGTACCACGATCAGTTCCGTCATGTTCATATTCATGGTGATCGTAGGCTTCTTTATGATTAAGATTCTGACGAAAGATGAGGTGATCGAGTAATGAATGCAAAGACGAAAAAGCTTGTACTGACAATACTGAAAAATGTTCTGGCATGGATCATTTCTCTGATCATGCTGATCCCGCTGCTTCTGATCGTTATCAACGCGTTTAAGCCGGATTCCGAGGCAATGACGCTTTCCCTGAAGCTTCCGGAGGTATGGGAGTTCAGCAACTTCGCCGTGGTAATCGAAAAAGGAAAACTGGCGGTAAGCTTTCTGAACAGTCTTCTCTATGCAGGCTGCGCCACAGTGATCACCGTTATCCTTGCCGCCATGGCGGCCTATGTTCTTGCCAGAAGGCGTGGCAAAAAAGACAACGCGCTTTATATGTACATGGTTCTGGGTATCGTCATCCCGGTAAACTATGTATCTCTGATGAAAGTAATGCAGGTAACACAGTTAAACGACACAAGACTTGGAATCATCCTTCTCTATGTGGCCATGCAGCTTCCGTTTTCTGTTTTCCTGCTGTATGGATTTGTATCCAAAGTTCCGGTGGATCTGGACGAGGCCGCTGTACTCGACGGCTGCGGTCCCTGGAAACTGTTTTTCAACATTGTAATGCCTATGATGAAATCCAGTATGGTGACAGCGGCGGTCCTGTGTTTTCTGAATACCTGGAACGAATTTGTAATGCCCCTGTATTTCCTGAATTCTTCCGAGAAATGGCCTATGACGCTGGCTGTGTATAATTTCTTCGGACAGTATTCCAAGAGCTGGAACCTGATCTGCGCGGACATTCTTCTTACCTGTCTGCCGGTCATCATCATGTATCTGCTCTGTCAGAAACACATTGTGGGCGGACAGACCGCGGGCGCGGTAAAAGGCTGAGGAAAGGAACGACAACATGGGTATCACAGAAAAAAGAGAACTGGAATTTCGCTTAAAGGACGGAAACTGCAGGCTGCAGGCAGTCCGCGACAATATTATCAGATGTTCTTTCACAAAAAAAGCGGAATGGAGAGAGGAATCCCCTGTAGGGATCAGCTGCTCCACAGAGGGAGATTTTGCTGTAGAGGAAGACGGCGGGAGAGTGAGAGCCCGGACAGGAGAGATTCTTCTGGAAGCGGACCAAAGGGACGGAAGCTTTTGCTGGATGGACGCCGCAGACGGACATGTCCTTCTCCGGGAAGGGAGAAAAGAACTGACGGAAGCGCCTTATATGGTTTACAATACAGGCGGCGAAAAACCGGTGATCCACAGAGTACAGACTGTGGACGGAGAGAGGAATTTTGTAAAAAATCTCCGCGCCGTGGAAGATCACAAAGCCTATCATGCGAAGCTCAGCTTTCAGTGGGCGCCGGACGAGCACATCCACGGTCTGGGACAGGGAGAAGAAGGCATTTACGACTATCGGGGGAATATTCAGTATCTCTATCAGCATAATATGAGGATCCCGGTGCCGTTCTTTGTATCGGATAAGGGCTACGGCGTTCTTGTGGACTGCGGCTCCCTGATGACATTTAACGACGACTGCAGAGGCTCCTGGCTTTATCTGGATATGGTGGAGCAGCTGGATTATTACTTTATTAAAGGCGACAGTCTGGACGAGATTATTGCGGGATACCGGTTCCTGACAGGAAAGGCAGTAATGCTTCCCAAATGGGCGTTCGGGTACGTGCAGTCCAAAGAAGCCTACCGGACCCAGGATGAAATGCTGGAAACCGCGGAGAAATACCGAAGCCTTGATATTCCCATTGACTGTCTGGTACAGGACTGGAACACCTGGGAACCGGGAAAATGGGGCAACAAGAGAGTGGATAAAAAACGGTATCCGGACCTGGCGGGTATGAACCGGAAACTTCATGACATGCATATCCATACCATGGTCTCTGTGTGGCCTAATATGAACGCCGGCACGGAAGACTACGAGGAAATGAAAGACGCGGAACTTCTTCTGAACGATTACGCCACCTACGACGCCTTTTCAGAAAAGGGAAGGGAAATTTACTGGAAGCAGGCGGAGAGGGAATTGTTCTCCGGCGGTTTTGATTCCTGGTGGTGTGATTCCACGGAGCCTTTTTCCGGACCGGACTGGAACGGAGAATTCAAAAGAGAACCATGGGAACGTTTCCGGCTGGTAGGCGACGAGCACCGTAAATTCCTGGGCGCCGGCAGGGCGAACCTGTACGCCGCCGCCCATGCGAAAGGTATATATGAGAATCAGCGGAAAGCCGCGCCGGACAAGCGTGTGCTGAATCTGACCCGTTCCGGTTACGCCTCCAGCCAGAAATACGGAACAGTGCTCTGGTCAGGAGATATCTATGCGTCCTGGGATATTCTGAGAAAACAGATCCACGAGGGTCTGAATATGTGCATGAGCGGAATGCCGTACTGGACTCTTGATATCGGCGGATTTTTTACCGTGAACGAGAACTGGCGGCACAGAGGCTGCTCCTGCAACGAAGATCCCACGCCCAAATGGTTCTGGAGCGGAGATTATGAAACCGGCGTGGACGACTACGGATACCGGGAGCTCTATGTACGCTGGTTTGAGTACGGCGCTTTTCTGCCCATGTTCCGCTCTCACGGGACAGATACGCCCAGAGAGGTGTGGAATTTCGGAAAGAAAGGGGAGCCTTTCTATGACGCCCTGGTAAAGACGATCGAGCTGAGATACCGGCTGATGCCTTATATTTATTCCAGTGCGGCCAGAGTCTGGTCTGA